>NZ_JAAKUB010000003.1:0-266075 GCF_049174935.1 Aeromonas sp. 600886
GGAGAAGGATTCGAACCTTCGAAGGCAGAGCCGTCAGATTTACAGTCTGATCCCTTTGGCCGCTCGGGAACCCCTCCCCAAGTGCGAGGCGCATACTATCAGATCCAGAGGCTTTGTGAACCCCTTGATGAGGCATCTGGCAGTAAAAAATGACTGTTCGTCGATTTTTTGATACATCCAGCTCAAAATTCAAGCTTATCAGCAAGTTGTGCGCTGCTTTTCTGCACAAAACAGCATCCGTGCAAGTTGGCGATCGCGCTGAAGAGAAGGGAAATAGCAGAAGACCGCCAGCGTCGGCGGTCTTCCCGGGCATCACATCTAGCGCTGGAACGGGTAGACCGAACCCAGTTTCAGGATCTGGGTCAGCTCGTCCAGTGCGTTGCGGGACTCCTGCACCAGTGCCGGATCCCGCAGGTCATCGAGGGTCAGGCGGTCGCGGTAGTGGCGATCCACCCAGCCATCGAGGCGGGCAAACTGGCTGTCGTTGATGAGGCAGGCCGGATTGACCGCTGCGAGTTCCTGATCGTTCATGGCAACCCGCAGTCGCAGGCAGGCCGGGCCGCCTCCATTGCGCATGCTCTGCTTCACGTCCATATAATGAACGGCCTTGATAGGCGTGTTCATGGTCAGCAGCTTGTTCAGGTACGCCGACACCGCCGGATTATCGCGGCACTCGGTGGGGGCGATGATGGCCATCTCGCCGCTCGGCAGGGTGAGGATCTGGGTATTGAACAGGTAGGATTTCACCGCATCCAGCACGGATACCTCGGCGGTCGGCACTTCGATAAAGTGCAAATCCCCCTCGCCAAACTTGCCGCGGATCTCGGTCAGTACCGCCTCGGTATTGAGGAACGCCTGCTGGTGGAAGAAGAGCACGTTCTGGTTACCCACCGCGATCACGTCGTTATGGAACACCCCCTGATCGATCACCTCCGGGTTTTGCTGAATAAACACCACGCTCTCCTCGCCAAGGCCATGCAGGCGAGCGATGGCCTGGCTGGCCTCCAGGGTCTGGCGGGCCGGATAGCGCTTCGGCGCCGGGCGGGAGTAGTCAAAGGCGCTGCGGCCATAGACAAACAACTCGACCCCCGCCTCGCCATAGGCGCGGCAGAGGCGGGTGTGGTTGGCTGCCCCCTCGTCGCCGAAGTGGTCATTCTCCGGCAGATGGAGGTGGTGGCTGAAGTGGCGATCATTGTTGAACACGGCGCGCAGGATACGGCCTGTAACGTCCGGCTCCAGAGAGCGGTGAAACTTGTTGGTCAGGTTGGCGGGGGTGAAGTGAATGCGGCCATCCTGGGTATCGGCACTGGGAGAGACGGTGGCGGCGTTGGCGGTCCACATGCTGGAGGCTGAATAGCAGGCAGCCAGTACGGCAGGTGCCTGCTTGGCGGCCTGCTCCAGCACCCGGGCATCGTTGCCGGTGAAGCCGAGGCGGCGCAGGGTAGCGAGATCGGGACGCTCTTGTGGCGCCAGTACCCCCTGGGTCATGCCAAGCTCGGTCAGCGCCTTCATCTTGCGCAGCCCCTGCTTGGCGGCCTCTTTCGGATTGGAAGCCTCCTGGGCATTGCTCTGGGAGGCAACGTTGCCGTAGGAGAGGCCTGCATAGTTATGAGTCGGGCCGACCAGACCGTCGAAATTGACCTCGAAGTGCTTCATTGAGTACATCCTTTCGATTTTTATGATGGGTAGCGGTTCCTTCCGCGCACAATGCGTCGGGGTTGGGCCATTATAAAGAGATTTTATTTTTTTGTAACAAGCCGGTAACCGGCAGACGTTTTTATGTCGTTTCAGATATAAAAAGAGGGGCGGTATGGCAGAAAATTGAAAAAGCGGTTGCGTCCGGCCTGTTGCCTTCGCATTAATAAATAAAGAAGCAATAAAAGAAGCCGTGTGGTGCGGGCTGGTCAGGCAAATTTGCTCACAAGATTGCTTTTTCGCGTCAAATCTCTTATACAGCCCCACAAAACCGCACACCAACCCCGTCGGGTGCAATGAGGATAATAGTTACAGCATGGGCAAATCACTGGTCATAGTGGAGTCTCCGGCCAAGGCCAAGACGATCAACAAATATCTGGGCAAGGACTACGTGGTGAAATCCAGCGTTGGTCATGTTCGCGATCTGCCCACCAGCGGCAGCGCCAGCACCGAGCCCAAGAAACCTGTCATTCGCGGCATCAAGTTGAGCGAATCCGAGAAGGCTGCCAAGGATCGCAAGGCCCTGTTTGCCCGGATGGGTATCAATCCGACCGCTGGCTGGCAGGCTAACTACCAGATTTTGCCCGGCAAGGAGAAGGTGGTCAGCGAGTTGCAAAGTCTGGCCGAGAAAGCCGACACCATCTATCTCGCAACCGACTTGGATAGAGAAGGAGAGGCGATCGCCTGGCACCTGCGCGAGATCATCGGTGGCGACGACAGCCGCTACAAGCGCGTGGTGTTTAACGAAATCACCAAGAGCGCCATCAAGGAGGCGTTTGCCCAGCCGTCCGAACTCAATATTGACCGCGTCAATGCCCAGCAGGCCCGTCGTTTCCTCGACCGCGTGGTGGGTTACATGGTCTCCCCGCTGCTGTGGAAAAAGCTGGCCCGCGGTCTCTCCGCCGGTCGAGTGCAGTCCGTTGCGGTGCGTCTCATCGTCGATAAAGAGCGCGAAATCAAGGCGTTCGTACCGGTCGAGTTCTGGGATCTCAATGCCGACCTGCTGACCGCTGACAAGAGCGATCTGCGGATGGAAGTGGTCAGCCGCAATGGTGCCGACTTCAAGCCGGTGACCCAGGCCGAGACCTTTGCCGCTGTCGCAGCCCTGGAAGGGGTCGACTACAAGATCGTTAACCGGGAAGACAAGCCGACCGGCTCCAAACCGTCCGCGCCCTTTATCACCTCCACCCTGCAGCAGGCGGCCTCTACCCGTCTGAGCTTTGGGGTCAAGAAGACCATGATGATGGCCCAGCGTCTCTATGAAGCGGGTTACATCACCTATATGCGAACCGACTCCACCAACCTCAGCAAAGAGGCGGTTGAAGCGGTGCGTGAATATATCGGAGAGCAGTATGGCGCTGCCTATCTGCCAGCCGAGCCGAATCTGTATGGCGCCAAGGCCAATGCCCAGGAAGCGCACGAGGCGATCCGTCCCTCCAACGTACAGGTGACTGCCGAGATGCTGGAAGGGATGGAGCCGGATGCCATGCGTCTGTACGATCTCATCTGGCGTCAGTTTGTTGCCTGCCAGATGACCCCGGCCCAGTACGACTCCTCCACCCTGACCGTCAAGGCGGGTGAGTTCGAGCTCAAGGCCCGTGGCCGTACCCTGCGCTTCGCCGGTTGGACCAAGGCACTGCCGCCGATGGGTCGCAAGGGCGAAGATAGCCAGCTGCCGGCGGTGACCGTTGGCGAGGTGCTGAAACTGGTCAAGCTGGATCCGCGCCAGCACTTCACCAAGCCGCCTGCCCGTTTCACCGAAGCCGCGCTGGTGCGCGAGCTGGAAAAACGTGGCATCGGCCGTCCCTCTACCTACGCCTCCATCATCTCCACCATCGTCGATCGCGGTTACGTGCGGGTCGATAGCCGCCGTTTCTTCGCCGAGAAGATGGGTGAGATCGTCACCGATCGTCTGGTGGAGAACTTCGTCGAGCTGATGAACTACGAGTTCACCGCCAAGATGGAAGACAAGCTCGATGGCATCGCCGAAGGGAGCCTTGAGTGGAAGAAGGTACTGGACGCCTTCTACGCCGAGTTTACCCAGGAGCTGGAGAAGGCTGACAAGGCGCCCGAAGAGGGCGGCATGCGTGCCAACCAGATGGTGATGACCGACATCGACTGCCCGGATTGCGGCCGCAAGATGGGGATTCGTACTGCCACCACCGGCGTGTTCCTCGGCTGTTCCGGCTATGCCTTGCCGCCGAAAGAGCGCTGCAAGAAGACCATCAACCTGGTCTCTGCCGACGAATTTGTCTCCGCCACTGACGGCGAAGAGGCGGAAACCGAAGCGCTGCGCGCCAAGCACCGCTGCGGTGTCTGTGGCACTGCGATGGATGCCTACATCATCGATGACAGCCGCAAGCTGCACGTCTGTGGTCGCAACCCGGATTGCGATGGCTACGAGATCGAGAAGGGCCAGTTCAAGCTCAAGGGCTACGAAGGGCCGAGCATCGAGTGCGACCGTTGCGGAGCCGAGATGCAGCTCAAGAACGGCCGTTTCGGCAAGTACATGGGCTGCACCAACGAGACCTGCAAGAACACCCGCAAGATCCTGAAAAACGGCGACATCGCGCCGCCGAAGGAGGATCCGGTGCCGCTGCCGGAGCTCAAGTGTACCCAGTCCGATGCTCACTTTGTGCTGCGTGACGGGGCTGCCGGTCTGTTCCTGGCGGCCAGCAACTTCCCCAAATCCCGCGAGACCCGCGCGCCGCTGGTGGAAGAGCTCAAGCGCTTCAAGGATCGCATCTCCGCCAAGCACAAGTATCTGGCCGGTGCCCCGCTCACCGATCCAGACGGCAACCCCGCCATCGTACGCTTCAGTCGCAAGACCAAGGAGCAGTACGTGATGAGCGAGGTCAACGGCAAGGCGACCGGTTGGACCGCTCACTACGACAACGGTACCTGGCAAGAGAGTTTGCCAAAGGCTAAAAAAGCCTGATGAAAAGAGGCCCCGACAAGGGGCCTCTTTGCTTATGGATAGCGGTATACTGAGACAGCTGCAAGGAGTGCAGCTGTCGTCAATCGCGAAGTAGACAAGGAGGTTGAGATGGAGATAAACGAGATCCGGCCGGGCATGAGCTGCATGACTCGGGAAGGGGCGGCCTATGTGCTGGAGGTGGACCGGCAGAGCCTGCTGGTGCTGCTGCAGCGTGCGGATGAGACCATACCGGTGCAGGTGCGCAGCGACGAGATCCTGGCGCCGCTGGAGTGATCCGGCTGTGCCCCCTCAAAACGGCAGTAGAAAAAGCAGCTCGGCCAGATCGGGCTGCCATTGCCACTCCTTCATTCTGACCCGCCCACCGATCACCACGACCCCTTCTTGCTGCAGGCGTCCCGTCTGTTCGGCAAAGCCTTGCGATCCTTTCGGTAACGAGATGGTGCCCGCTGCGCCCAGCACCCGATGCCAGGGCAGTACCTTGTCGGTTTCCCACAGCACCTTGCCCACCAGTCTTGCCCGTCCGGGCAGCCCTGCCAGATCGGCCACCTGACCATAGCTGACCACCCGGCCTGCCGGGATCAGGGCGATGATCGCTTCGATACGGGCCGTTTTGTTCAATGGGGATGGACTTGGTTCAATGCTCATAGACCCGATTCGTCAAAAACAACAGAAGCGCCATTGTGGCGCTTCTGTCATGGGGCTGGCAATGATTCAGCCGAAGGTCTGGCTAAGCCCCTTCAGTTGCTTGGCCCGTTCCAGCAGAGCCTGACTGGAGTGATCGACATCCAGCATCTTCTGACTGTTGGCGTGGGAGTACTCGGAGATCTGGTGGATGCTGCGGCTGATCTCCTCCACGACCGCTTGTTGCTGCTCAGCAGCGGCGGCGATCTGGGTGGAGTGTTCGGTGACCAGCTCTATCTCTGCCAGCACGGTATGGAGGCTGCTGGCGCCCTGGCGGGTCATCTCGGCACATGTGCGGGTCTGTTGCAGGTTCTCCTGCATCATCCCCTTCCAGCGTCCCAGAGTGTGCTGGATCTGCTTGATGCTGACCTGGATCTGCTCGGTCGCCTTGTGGGTGCGGGTCGATAGAGTTCGCACCTCGTCTGCGACCACCGCAAAACCACGGCCCTGCTCCCCGGCGCGAGCGGCTTCGATGGCCGCGTTGAGGGCCAGCAGGTTAGTCTGCTCGGCGATGCCCTGGATCTCGCCCATGACACTGCCAATCCGTTCGGATTCGCTGGCGAGCTCTACCGCCGAGTTGAACGCCAGCTCTGCCTGTTTGGCAAGCTGTTCGATCTGTTGCTCGGTCTGGTTCAACTGCTGGTTGGTTTGTTCACAACGATTGCGAGCTTCGTTGACCTGACCGTTGGAGTCCTGAATGTTGCGGGCGATCTCGTGAGCTGTGTTGGCCATCTGAGTCATAGCCGTAGCCATCTGCTGGGTCTGGGCATCTTGCTCGTTGATATCGAGACAGGCCTGATGAGAGGCCTGCTTCAAATTGATGGCCAGGGTTTGCAGAGGTGCCGTGGCATCGTTGATCCTCCCCAACACGGTTCGGATGCGGGCCTGCAGCATCTTGATATGAAAATCGGCAATGGCGCCGGGGTTGTCACCGGAGTAGACCAGCCGGGTCAGACTGTCATATTCGCGGCCCAGCTGCCGTAGATAGTGGGGCAGGGCAAAGAGCTCGCGCCAGTAGGCTCCGCCAAGAAGCAACAGGGGCAGCAGCATCAGCAGGACGGTCATGGCCCCTTGGCTGGCGAAGGCCCAGCCCATCAGGCCGAGCAGCAGCAGGGTAATGGCCGGGGTGCGCACTCTGGCAAGAGAGGGAAGGTTGCTGCTGTTGCCGCGCTCGGCCTTGAGCAGGGCTTGGTAGGTCTGAGCGGCGATGCGCTTGAATTGGGGCTCGGGCTTGCAGCGTACCGACTGGTAGCCGCTGATCCTGTTGCCTTCATAGATGGGGGTGACGTAGGCATCTACCCAGTAGTAACGACCATCCTTGCAGCGATTTTTGACGATGCCGCGCCAGGGTTTGCCCTCCTTGAGGCGGGCCCAGAGATCGGCGAAGGCGGCCTTGGGCATGTCGGGGTGGCGTACCAGATTGTGGTTGTGACCGACCAGCTCGTCGGCGCTATAGCCGGCGATGGTGCAAAAAGCCGGATTGGCATAAGTGATCACCCCGCGCAGGTCAGTGGTGGAGACCAGTTGTACGTCGGCAGGAAACTCCACTTCGCTATCCAGGGTATGGACATCTCTGCGGGCCATAGGAATACGCTCCGATGTTCTTGTTGATAATGTTGTCGTTGTTATTGTGGCAGATCTGGAGGTGGCCGCAGGCTCGCGCCAGCAGGAGGCAGGCCAGCTTCATTGGGGGCTGGATTTTGCCAATAATGGAGGATGAATGGTAGGGGGAAGTTGATGTTTTGTTGGCTAATCGTAAAAAAGGCGGCCGATTGGCCGCCAAAGTAGAGACAACATTACCTCTGTGGCATCCGGTAGCGCACCTGCAACTGATCGAGGATCTGCAGCTGACCCGGCAGGCGGGCGGCGAAGTGCTCCCAGCCCTTGTGGGCGGGATAGCTCCAGGCCACCTCGGCCGTGGCCAGCATGCGCGGGAACAACATGTAGTCGAGACGATCACGGCTGGTGATCAATTCTGACCACAAGGGGCTCAGCACCCCGAGGATGTTATCGTTGGCATGGAAATCTGCTGGGGCAGGATCGCAAGCATAAACCTGCTCCAGATTGAGGGTCCCCGCCCAGTAGAGGCCGGGTTCATGAATATCGGCGCTCCAGGCCAGATCCAGATAGAGGAACTGGGCGGGGGCCATCACCACCGGATAACCGGCCGCGGCAGCATCCAGCCCCGCCTGAAAGCTGGTCCAGGCACAGATGGCCGCTTTGCGGCTCACCTTGTCGCCATGCAGGATCTCCTCCCAGCCGATCATCTGTTTGCCTCTGGCGGCCAGATAGCGCTGGCAGTGGCGCAGCAGATGGCCCTGCAGCTCGCGGCAGTCGGCGTAGCCCTGTTCGGTCATCAGCTGCTGGCAGGCGGGGCTGTCGGTCCAGACCCCGGTCGGCACCTCGTCACCCCCCATGTGGATCTGCGGGCCGGGGAAGAGCTCGCATACCTCGTCCAGCACCGCCTCCAGAAAGCGGTAGGTGCCGGGCAGGGCGGGGTTGAGCACGTTGTCATCGAAATGCTGAACCGAGCGGTAGCGGGAGTGATCCGCCGTTTCGATCAGCAGCTCGGGCAGCGCCTTGATGGCAGCGTGGCAGTGGCCCGGAATGTCGATCTCGGGAATGACGGTGATGCCGAGCTCACCGGCATAGCTCACCAGCTCCTTCACTTCGCTCTGGGTGTAGTAGCCGCCATAGGGTTCGGCGCCGCCGCTGAGCTGGGGGCCGATCGCCAGATCGTGGCCGCGCCAGGCACCCACGTCGGTCAGCTCCGGGAAGGTCTTTATCTCGAGTCGCCACCCCTCGTCATCGGTCAGATGCCAGTGGAAGCGGTTGAACTTGTAGAGGCTCATCAGCTTGAGCAGGCGCTTGATGGTGGCCGGAGTGTGGAAGTGGCGGGCGCAGTCGAGAAAAATGCCGCGAAAGCCAAAGCGCGGGGCATCCTCCAGCGTGACGCAGGGCAGGCTCTCCCCATGTTGCAGATACCACTGGGCTAGCGTCACCAGCCCATGGCGCCAACCCGTTTCGTCGGCGGCGGCAATCACCACCTCCTGCGGCGTGATGGTGAGTTGGTAGGCTTCGGGGGCCAGCTTGGCCTCGGTCAGCCGGATTTCAGCGTCGTGATCCTGCTCCAGTGCCAGCGATGTGAGCTCGTTGAAGTGGCCAAGTAAACCGCTGATATCGCGGATGGCGCTCACGTGGGCCCGCTCGGCGAGGCGAAAATACCCCTCCAGCAGTACCAGATGGGCCGGTTGTGGCACTATGCCGGGCTGGGGCTCGACATCCGGCAGGTCGGGGCGGGTTACCGGCGGGTTCTCCAGTCCGAGATCCTGCGCCGCCAGCGTCACCGGTAGCAGCTGGGCACCTGTGGTCGCCTCCGGCAAGCTGAGGAAAAAGCCCTGCGGCATGTCGGAGATCTTCTTGATGGGGGTCTGGCGGCAGCAAAAGCGCAGTTCGCTGCTGCCAGCGTTCGGGAGAATCACCTTGTAGCTGCCGCTCTGGCGCTCCAGCTCGCCTCCTTGCAAGGAGTCGGGGTCGATATGGCGAGCCAGACAGAAGTGCAGCTTCCACCGGGTATCCGGCATGCGGGAGAGGGTGAAGGTGAACCAGACATCCTCGCCGTCACGTCGGGCGACCTGGGTGTGGATCAGGGGTGTAGACATGGAAAATCCTCTGATTGGGCAAACAGGATGGCGCCATCGAGCACATCTGCCTGGGGGGGGATCAGGTTGAGCTGGCCGAGACGGGGAGCGAGGCGGGTGCCAATCCCCCCCAGCAGGGCGATCTGTCTGGCACCGAGCTGGGTCATCCCCTCCAGCAGGATCCGCAGTTGTTCGCAGGTTTCGTCCAGCAGCTGATTGGCGAGCTCGTCGCCATCGCTGGCGGCATCGAATACCCAGGGGGCAAAGTGGCCATAGTCCGCCGGAATGGCGCGGGCGGCCCAGCGTACCACCTCGGCCTGATCCCGCTTGAAGCGGTCCATCAAGCGGATGGCGAGGGTGCTGGGGGGCAGAATGCCGTCGTGGCAAAGCAGGGATTGCTGGATGGCGCGCAGCCCCAGCCAGGCGCCGCTGCCTATGTCTGAAATGGGGAAGCCGCGGCCGGAGCAGGTGCGGATCTGCCCCTCCTGATAGACCAGCCCCACCGAGCCGGTACCTGCGATCAGAATGGCCCCCTCACGGCCGCCAAAGGCGCCGAGGCAGGCACCGAAGGCATCGGAGGTGAGCCTGACGCTGGCGAAGGGGAAGGGCATCTCGAGCAGGGCGTGATAGCAGTCGGCCAGCTCGGCGGAGGCGAGCGCCAGTCCGACCCCCATCTGCTGTTCACTCTCGATAGCGATCCCGGCGGCAAGGCGGGCGCTGGCGATGGCGGCCAGCACATTGGCGTGGGCATGGGGGATGCCCAGCTCCAGATTGGAGCCGGCTGAACGCCCCTCTCCGAGCAGTTTGCCCGCCCGATCCCGAATGCGGGCGCGGGTGTGGGTGCCCCCGCCATCGACGCCGACCCAGAACTCAATCATGGCGACCTCCTGCGGCATTTTGCCAGCTGATGGCAAGGGCAAACCAGGCTGCGTGGGGGATCCACTGCTCGCCCCAGCGCCAGTTCTGATCCAGCCGATCCTTGTACTCCTCCGGAATAAAGGCTACCTCATTTTCGTCATCAAACCCTGAGGTGATGCCGTTGCAGATACCACCCTGCGCATTGTGATACCCGGCGGTATAGGCGGGGTTGTTGATGCCGTGGCCCGCCAGCATGCAGGCGTTGAAGGGGTTCTGCCCGAGGATCCAGTCGAGCTGGCGCTGGCCATAAGTGAGCAGCGGCTGGCTCTGGCGGGGGAAGTGGCGGGCGCCAGCAAAGGCCATGGTCGCCAGAGACGCGAGGCGGGCGTTCTCCCCCTGCCACCAGTAACCGGATTCGTTATTGTGGGGCATAAAGAAGCTGATGCGCGGCGCTTCATCCACCCCTTTCACATATTGGCGGGCGAGGGAGAAGGGGTTGCCCGCGCGGGCGCAGAGCGCCAGCTCGGCGGCCAGCGCCTGCTCCACCACGGTTTGTACCCTAGCCTTGTATTCCTGATCCGGCTCTACGCCCAGATATTCCAGCAGCGCCAGCACCGGCAGGCCTGCCTCGGCGGCGTGGTAGTAAGGGCGCGAGCCATCCTCGTTGGCCGACCAGTAGTGACCCAGCTCCGAATGAGGGCGCTGGCGGGCACAGAGCTTGCTGGCGAGGGCTCTCGCCTCATTCAGCCACTCGTTGCCGAAAGTGCGGGTCAGCTCCACCGCTGCCAGCAGGGCGCAGTAATCGTCGATGATGTTCTCGACCCCGTCATCAAGGTAGGCAAGGTTGTGCTCACGCAGATGCAGGTAGCCGCGTTTGGCCGCCTCGGCGTAGCGGCTGGCATCGAAGTCGCCGCTGACGCTCTCGCGGGCGGCGCGGGCCAGCGCGGCGATGGCCATGCCGCCCCCTTGGCGAAAACCCGCCTGCCAGTTGGCGGACTTGAGCCCCTGTTGGGTGGCATAGGTGCACAGCTCGCGCTGGGCAGGGTCCTTGCTCCACTTGTCGAACAGGGTCATGAAGAAGAAGCCCGATTCATCCTGCATCCGGCAGAGGAAATCGGCGCCGTGCAGCGCCTCGTCATTGAGCCGCTTGCAGAGGTTCACCCCGTCGATATCGCGGCGCGGGGCCAGCAGTTCCCGGCACTTGAGCAGGGCCCACACCACCATGGGGGTCTGCTGGGGGTTGAGGTAGTTGGCGTAGGATAGGTGGCTCAGGTACTTGCTCATGTCGCCGCTGGCATCGAACCAGCCGCCGTGCACATCTCTGTGCTGGTCGGTGCCAAACAGGCGGGCGTTGCGGTCGGCCCGATCGAAGGTGCCGCTGGCGCGCTGGCCCTTGAAGTAGTGGATGACATCGGAGAGACAGCTGCTGGCCAGCAGATCCTGGCCGATGGCAAAACGGGTGGAGCGGACTATGCCTTGGGCAGTGATCGCCTCCAGCCGATAGTGGCCGGGCTCTTTGAAGGCGGAGAAGTCGGCGCGCCAGTAAGCGCGGCCCTGCCAGCCGGGGACGCTGCCAGCCGGTTGCAGCGGGGTTTCAAACAGGATCTGGCCATCATCGAGGCGTTGCAGCCTGACATAGCCGCCGAGATCAGGAGCGGGGGAGGTTTGCAACAGGGCGACCTTGTGTCCGTCGCACTCGTAGCCCACCTGATTGATCAAGAGTTCCATCAAGGTATTACTCCTGTGGTTCACCGCCGGGCGGTGAGGCACATCACGGGGCTGTGGCCGCCCCGTATCGAGGCATGGCCGGACAGGGTTGTCCGGCCGGTCTAAGGCTCACCCTCACTCGTAGAGGTAGCAGCGCACGAAGTGGTTGTCGGCAAGCTTGGTGATGGGGGGCAGCGCCTCCTTGCAGCGGGGCATCGCCTGATTGCAACGCCCGGCAAAGGGGCAACCGCAGGATTCCGGCGTCCAGAGCGGGATCTCCCCCTTGCGGCCACCCTCCAGCTCGGCGTGGATGCTTTTCTCCGGATCGGGCACAGCCGAGATGAGCAGCTGGGTGTAGGGGTGCTGCGGGTGGTGCAGGATTTCGTCCACCTCGCCCCACTCCACCATGTGCCCTACATACATCACCGCCAGATCTTCCGCCACATAGCGGGCGGTGGCGATGTCGTGGGTGATGTAGAGCATGGAGACACCGAGCTCGTTCTTCATCTGCTCCATCAGGTTGAGGATGCCGATGCGAATGGAGACGTCGAGCATGGAAGTCGGCTCGTCCGCCAGCACCACTTCCGCCTCCACTGCCAGATTGCGGGCGATGTTGACCCGCTGGCGCTGGCCGCCGGAGAGCTGGTGCGGATACTTGGCCGCCGTTGCCTTGGCAGGAGTCAGGCCGACCTTCTCCAGCAGGGCGTAGACCATGTCGGGCAGCTCTTTTTTGTCGATCACCTTGCTGTGCAGCAGCAGGGGGCGGGCGATGTGGTGATAGATGGTGTGGGTCGGGTTGAGCGAACCGAATGGATCTTGCCACACCATCTGCACGCTCTGGCGATAGTCCAGCAGGGCGGTGCCCTTGTTGAACTCCTCCAGATCGTGGCCGCGATAGAGAATGCGCCCGGCACTGAGCTTGTACATCTTGGCGATGATCTTGGCGATGGTGCTCTTGCCGGAGCCCGACTCCCCGACCACCGCCAGGGCGCGACCCCGGTGCAGGTTGAAGGTGATGTCGGAGAGCGCCCGCATCTTGCCACTCTTGATGGCATTGGAGTTGATGGGGAAGTCCTTGTAGAGGTGCTGGACTTCGATGATGGGTGCATCGGTTTTGGCGATTTGCATGACAGACATCCTTAACAGCCAGCGGCCTTGTCCAGATAGATCACGGAATCTTGTTGCAGCCCCTGCTCTTCATAGAGGTGGCAGGCGGTCTGTTGCCCGGGGCGGATCTCGGCCAATCTGGTGTACTCCTGACGGCAGCGATCGTGCACCTTGCCGCAGCGGGCCTGAAAGCGGCAGCCGACCGGCACCTCCAGCAGGTTGAGCGGGGTGCCCGGGATCCCCTCCAGCACCTTCTTCGGCCCGTGCAGGGGCGGGAAGGAGTTGCCGAGCCCTCTGGTATAGGGGTGCAGCGGTGCGGTCAGGATCGCCTTGGAAGGAGCCACCTCCACCAGCTCACCGGCATACATGATGCCGATGCGATCGCAGAACTCCACCATCAGGGAGAGGTCGTGGGTGATGAACAGAATGGAGAAGTTGAACTTCTCTTTCAGGGCATAGACCTTCTGCAGGATCTCCCGCTGCACCACCACATCGAGTGCCGTGGTTGGCTCATCCATGATGAGCAGCTCGGGGTTGAGCGCCATGGCGATGGCGATCACCAAGCGCTGACGCATGCCGCCGGAGAACTGGTGCGGGTAATCCTTGAGCCGGCTCGGGTGGATATCGACGATGGTGAGCAGCTCCTGGGCGCGCTTGATCGCCTCGTAACGGGTCAGGCCGGGATTGTGGGCCAGCAGCACGTCGCAGAACTGCTCCTCCATCCGCAAAACAGGGTTCAGGGCGTTCATGGCGGACTGGAACACCACCGACACCTGTTGCCAGCGGTAGGAGCGCAACCGTTCGTCGTTGTAGTGGAGGATATTCTCCCCCTTGAACAGGATCTCGCCACCGCTGATGTAGGCGGGCGGCTTGTGCAGTCGGGCCACCGAGAAGGCGACGGTGGATTTGCCGCAGCCCGACTCACCGGCGAGACCGAAGATCTCGCCCTGTCTGATATCGAAGCTCACCGAGTTGACGGCGCGCACGTCGCCATTTTCGGTGATGTAGTCGACGCAAAGATTGCGTACTGACAGCAGGGGATGCTTGTTCATGCTGTCTTCTCCTGTGCTGTGGCAACCGGAGTGGTGACCGGGGCCGCGAGTTTCTTCCAGCGGCTCAACCCTTTGTGGGAGCGCAGCTGCGGGTTGGCGATCTCGTCGATGGCGAAGTTGAGCAGAGCCAGACCGGCACCCAGGGTGGCGATGGCAAAGCAGGGGGCCAGGATCTCCCACCAGGCGCCGACCAGAATAGCGCTGGAGGTCTGGGCGTTGTAGAGCATGATGCCCCAGCTCACCACGGTCGGGTCGCCAAGCCCCAGGAACTCCAGGGTCGCTTCGGTGACGATGGCGTAGATGATGGAGCCGATGAAGCTCACCCCGATGATGGAGATGAGGTTGGGCAGGATCTCCACCAGAATGATGCGCCAGGCCGGCTCGCCCAGCACTTCGGCGGCGATGACGAACTCCTTCTCGCGCAGGGCCAGAGTCTGGGCACGGATGACCCGCGCGCCATAGGCCCACGAGGTCAACCCTATTATCACGGCAATCACCGCCGGTGACGCCTCCCCGATAAAGCTCGCCAGCACCAGTAGCAAGGGGAGGTTGGGGATCACCAGCACCACGTTCATCAGGAAGGTGAGGCATTCATCCACCAGACCACCGAAGTAACCGGCGGTGATGCCGATGGCGACGGCCAGGGTGCAGACCAGCAGGCCTGCGCTGAAGCCCACCAGCAGCGAGATACGGGCACCATTGGTGAACTGGGCCCAGATGTCGTGACCCATGCGGGTAGACCCCATCACGAACTCGGCACTGGGCGGCTGGTGCGGGCGAGCCACCCGTTTGGTCGGCTCGTTGCTGGCCAGAATGGGGGCAAAGAGGGCCATCAGTACGAAGGCAACCACGATGGCGAGGCCACAGGCAGCCTTCTTGTTGCCCAGCAGGATCTTGAGAATGGTCGGCATACGCATCTTATTTGCCTCCTGTACGCAGACGGGGATCCAGGAAGACGTAGAGCACGTCGGCCAGGAAGTTGAAGCTGAGCATGGTGATGGTCATGATGAGCAGCTGCCCCTGAATGAGCGGGTAGTCGCGGGCCAGAATGCCCTGATAAAGGGTCAGGCCCAGGCCGGGGTAGTTGAATATCACCTCGGTGATGAGAGAGCCACCGATGACGAAACCGAGCGCCATGGAGAGGGCGGTGACGCTGGGCAGAATGGCGTTGCGGGCGCCGTAGTTGAAGATCACCCGGTTGCTGGAGAGCCCCTTGGCCTTGGCCATGGTAATGTAATCCTCGCCCAGCAGGTTGATCATGTTGTTGCGCATGGTGATGAGAAAGCCCCCCACCTGTACCACGGCCAGGGTCAGCACCGGCATGATAGCGTGGGTCATGATGCTCTTGATGTGGTCCCAGCCCCAGTCAGCCTTGATCTCCGGGCTGTAGGCGTAGCCGATGGGCAGCCACTCGAGGCTGACCCCGAACAGGAACAGGGCGAGCAGGGAGACCACCACCGGTGGAATCGCCTGCATCACCAGGGTGAGCGGGGAGAGAATGCTGTCCATCCGGCCGCCGCGATACCAGGCGGCGAAGATGCCGACGATGGAACCGAGGGAGAAGCTAAGGATGGTGGAGGTGCCGACCAGAAACAGGGTCCAGCCGATGGCACGGCCCAGCACGTCAGAGACCTGCTGCGGGTAGAAGCGCACCGAGGTGCCGAGATCCCAGGTGAAGACACTCTTCACATAGGTAAGAAACTGGGTACCGATGGGGCCGTCGACAAAGCCGAAGGTGGCTTTGAGGGCTTCCAGGGCGGCGGGTTCCATCATGGCGCCAGCGCGGGCAAACATCACGGAGACAGGATCCCCTGGCATGGCACGGGGTAACAGGAAGTTGATGGTGGCGGCTACCAGAAAGGCAACCAGGTAGAAGGAAAAGCGTCTCAGTATGAATCCCATGATAGTACCTTTTACTGCAAGTCTGCCCCGCGTCGGGTATAGCTACCCCAACCCCGGCAAAGTCGGGCAAGAAGGGGATTAACGGGGAAGATGGCCCCCCGCAGGGGGCCGGGATTGTTTAGCTGTTTGGCTTGAGGGACAACACGTGCAGCAGACGCTCAGGGGTGTCCGGGTGGAGCTGAGGTTTGGCTACCGGGTTATCAGCACTGAACCAGCCGTTGAAGCGCTTGGTGCTGTACTCATACCAGGTCGGGTTGTTGAAGACCGGAATGATGGTCTGGTTGGCACCGACACGATCCTGGATGGCGAACATGATCTCCTTCTGCTTGGCCGCATCGGCGGTCTGGGTGAAGTCATCGATCAGCTTGTCGAGCTCGGGGTCCTTGTAACGGGGCGCGGCGAAGCGGTTGCCACGGTCACCCATGTTGCGGGAGTGGAACGCGGTCTCGAAGTACTTGTGCGGGTTGGCACCGGCAAAGTAACCCTGCAGGGCGACATCGAAGTCACCGGTGATCAGGTTCTCGGTCCAGACGGTCGCTTCCGGGGTGGCGGTCTTTGCGTTCAGGCCCAGCGCCTGCAGCCCTTCTACACCGATCTGTACTGTGTTGACCCAGTCGGTCCAGCCGTTCGGCACCAGTACCTTGAACTCGATCTTTTTGCAGCTCGGGGTGTCGAGGAACTTGTCGCCGTCACAATCCTTGTAGCCTGCCTCTTTCAGCAGGGCCTTGGCCCCTTCCAGATCGAACTTGTTGTACTTGCCGTACTTCTTGTCCACTTCCGGGTTGTTCCAGGAGTCAAAGGCTTTGCCCAGACCTGACGGGTACTCGTTGACGGTGGGGTAGCCGTAGCCCGCGATATCCACCATGGACTGGCGGTCCATCGCCATGGAGAAGGCGCGGCGGAAGTTGATGTCGTTGAAGGCTTCGTTATTGCCCGGGTTCTTGGTCTGGAAGTTGACGTTGAACGCCACGGTACCGGAGGCCGGGAACCAGTATTTGTTGTTCTTCGGATCGTTGCCGACGTAGAGGCGCTCGATATCCGGCACGAAGGAGCCGAACCAGTCGATGTCACCCTTCATGACAGCCGCCAGCACCTGGTCGTTGGTGGCCATCTGCGGCATGCGGATACAGTCGATGGCGAGGTTGGCGTTATCCCAGTAGTGCGGGTTGCGGCACTGGGTATAGAGCTGGGCGGAGAAGTTGTCCACTTCGGTGAAGGGGCCTGTACCAACCGGCTTGTCGTTGGTGAAGGCAACCGGATCTTTCACCGATTTCCACTGATGCTCCGGCACGATAGGTACCAGCACCAGATCGTTCACCACGTTGGTGTTGACCTCGGTCAGGTCGAATTTGACCTTGTTGGGGGCCAGCTTCTCGACGCTCTTGATCTGGGTCCAGATTGAGCGCTCATCCAGCGCCTTGTTGGCCTTGACCAGATTGAAGGAGAAGATGATGTCATCGGCATCAAAGGCTTCGCCGTCAGACCACTTCACGCCGTCACGCAGATCGAAGGTGACGGATTTCAGGTCATCGCTGAACGCATAGTTGGTGGCCAGACGATAGACGGGTTTGCCCCCTTGCATATCGTTGAAGATCACCAGCGGTTCATAGATGAAGTGACGGGTGGTGTGCAGCAAGCCCGCTTGCAGGAAGGGGTTGAAGTTCTTGACCCAGGCGGTTTCCTGCTGTGCGACCATGGTCAGCACGGTTTTGTTTTCTGCGGCCATGGCGTTACCGGCGGCACCGGCAAGCATCATGGTTCCCAGCATTACAGCGGTAGAGATTTTGGATACTTTGGCAAGCATATGTTTTCCTTTCTTATTTTTTGGCATTCCCGAGGGTTCGCCTTGTTTTGTGTGAGCACCGGTTTCGCATGCTGATGAAATCGGCCCTCTGTGTTGGTCAGGTGTCTAACCTTTGTCGTTCTGTTTTCCAACGCCCTAAGCAAACCAGAATTAACAGGAAAACAACAACTATTGATTTCGTTGTTTTCGTAAAAATTGACGGTGTTACGTCAATCTCGTCAAAATGCTTTTTTATCTGTTTAAAATCAATACTTTGAGTTATTTGCTTTCGCGTAGAAAGTGGCTGTGAAAATGGCGTATATGACAAATTTGTGAATTGGATCTGCTCTCGGTTTCGGGGTTGTACGGGGCTTTGTTTTGCATAAAAAGAAACCAGATTGCCAATTGTGATCCGGCGCCCGTTTAGGGCGCCGTGTCACGGTTTGCGGTTGGCGAGTTGACGCAGGGTCTGGGCGCTGTGCTGCAACTGCTGGCGCTGGTGGTCATTGAGCGGGCAGTGGCCCAGCACATACTCGGTGGTGGCCACCACCGTCTTCCAGCGTGGTGACTTGGGCAGGGTGTCCAGACTCAGGTATTTGTCGAGGGTACGGGTCTGCGGACTGGATCTGTCCATATAGACCCGCCACAGCTTGCTCTTCTCTGCCAGCACGATTTTGCCCTTGCCGGTCCCCTGCTGCCAGGCATCCAGGGTGAGCTGCATGGTCTCTACCAGCGCCCTGCGCAGCGGCTCGTCATCCTGCTGGCGAATGAGGTCGTCGGCCAGCGAACGGAACTCGCCACCCAGGCGGCTCAGCTCGCCCAGCAGCTGTTCATCTTCGATGATGGCTTGCCGCGAGAGGTTCTTGAGGGCGTTCTCCAGCGCCATTACCCGGTTCTCATCCTGACGCAGCTCGGTACTCAGAGTGAGGGCGAAAGCGGCCTGTCCTCCGAGCGCGATGGGCAGGGCACGGGCGTTGAGCACATCTTTTTGCCCGGCCACCAAAAATTCCAGATTGTGTTCCCGCTCGCTGGCAAGGTCGGGCCACTGCTGTTGCAGCGGGGTGGCGAGCCACTCATTGAGGGGTTGCCCCTCCATGGCTTCCGGCTCCTGACCCAGCAGGCGTGCCAGTACCCGGGAGGCAAACAGCACTGTGCCCTGCTCGTCGATAAAGATCATGGGGTCGGCCCCTTCGCCGAGCAGGGCCAGCAGCCGCTGCTGATCCTGATGCAGTCGATCCTGCAGGGTGAGGCGATGTTCGATCTCCTGCTTCAATAGCCGGTTCTCTACCAGCGAGGCGCGTCCTGTCTTGGCTTCCAGCAGTGCCTTGACCCGGGCAAACAGCTCCTCCTTGCAGAAGGGTTTGACCAGATAGTCGTTGGCACCGGCCCCGAAGCCCTCCTCGATATCCTTGGGCTGGTTGAGGGCGGTGAGCAGCAGCACCGGCAGCATATCTTTCGGGTGCTGCTGGCGCAGGCGGCGGCAGACGTCAAAACCGGAAAGGGTCGGCATCATCACATCGAGCAGGATGAGGTCCACCGGCTCCTCGGCCAGCTTGGCCAGCGCATCGTGGCCGTCACTGCTGGGCAGGATGCGGTAGCCGCAGGGCTGCAGCAGATGGCGCAGGATGTGCAGGTTGATGGGCTCGTCATCCACCACCAGAATGAGCGGCGCATCCTCGGGGGGAGGGGGCAGATCGTCGCTCTCCCAGTCTGGCAGGATCAGCGGTTGCTGGCGCACCAGCTGATGCTCGATCTGGCGGCTGTCGAGAGTCAGATTGGCCGCTTTGCCGGTGGCAAGGGGCAGGGTAAAGGCGAAGGTAGAGCCAACGCTCGGCTCGCTCTCGACAAACAGCTCGCCCCCCATCAGGTGCACCAGCTGGCGGGTGATGGAGAGGCCAAGGCCGGCCCCCTGCTTGCTTACCTCCGGGCTCATCTGTACCAGCGGCTCGAAGATATGTTCGAGATGGTCGGGGGCAATGCCGATGCCGGTGTCGGTGACCTTGATGCGCAGGAAGTTGTTCTCGACGATGGCACTGAGCACCACCTTGCCCTGCGGCGTGTACTTGATGGCGTTACCCACCAGGTTGTAGAGCACCTGTTCGAGCCGCTGCTCGTCGGCCAGCACCGGCGGCAGTTCGGCCGGGCTGATATCCACCAGAGTGAGGGGTTTGGCCTGCACAAGATGCTGGCAGAGATCCAGCACCAGCCGGATCACCCCTTTTGATGAGACGGGTTGTGAGTGGATCTCCAGCTGGCCGTAGCGCATCTGGTGGTAGTCCAGCAGATCGTCAACCAGACGGGCCAGGCCGTCGGCGCTCTTGATGATGAGGCCGAGCTGTTTTTGCTGCCCTTCGGTCAAATCCAGCTGGCTGGCGAGCATGGACTCGGCCATCCCCTTGATGCCGTGAATGGGGGTACGCAGCTCGTGGGAGGTGTTGGCCAGCAGTTCATCCTTGAGCTTGTCCGCCTGCTGCAGGCTGAGGTTCTGCTTGTGGGTCAGCTTGACCTGCTGTTGCAGCTCCTGGGTCTGCTGCTCGATGAGTTCGATCTTGTCCTTCACCGAGCGCTGCATATGGCGAAACGCCTCGGCCAGCCGGTCGATATCATCGCCGGTGCGCTCGATGGCGATGGGGTGATCCAGCGCACCGTCGGCCACCTGCTCGGCTGCTTCGGTCAGGGATCGCAGCGGCGCCGTGATGGAGTGGGAGAGCCAGCGGGAGAAGAGGATCAGCAGCAGTACCGAGCCAGCCCCCAGCACAATCACCAGCGTTTCCAGCTGGCGGATCGGGGCATAGGCTTCCCGGGTTGAGATCTCGGCGATAAAGGCCCACTCGGTGTCGAACACCTTCACCTGGGTGTAGGCGGCCAGCACCTCGTCATCCTGATAGGAGTGGAACAGCCCGACCCCCTGCTCGCCGGAGAGCGTCTTGGTGATGAGGGGCGTTTGCAGCGGCCGGAAGTTAGGGCTGAAGCTGTTCTCGACGCTGAACTCCGGTGCCAGCCAGGCATCGGCGCGCATCCGCTTGTCGGGGCCGATCAGGATGGTCTCGCCGGTCTCGCCCAGCCCCTCCCGCTCCGCCATGATCTGGTTGAGCTTGTCCGGCAGCAGCTCGAAAATCACCACACCGCGCACATAGTCGTACTGCATCACGGGGGCGGCCATGTAGGCGACCACCTGCCCGGTCAGCTCGTTGCGGCCAAAATCGGTGAATTCGAAGATCTGCTGCGGCTTCTGGCCGCCATCAAGGCGGCGTTTGATCTTGGCAAAGGTCTGGCCCAAGCCACTGCCCTGATAGGGGCCGGAGAGCAGATTGGTGGCAAAGTTAGGGTGCTTTGTGACCGAATAGACCACATCACCGTTGAGGTCCACCAGAAAGATGTCGCTGTAGTTGGACTTGCGCACCATGTCGGCATAGCCGCGATGAAAGCGCTGGTGCACCCGGCCATACATCTCGTCGGCGAGGATAAGCGCCGTGATGGAGGGTTCTATCTCCACCTGACTGTCCGGTTTGCGCAGTTGATCCCAGGAGCCTGGCAGATAGCGGGCCTGAGCACGGCTGCGGGCCTCCTGCGGTGTGGTGCCCAACTTCTCGAAGGCGCCGGTAAAGCCATAGAAACGGCCGATACTGTTGCCGGCAAAATCCTGCTGGGAGAAGTTGATGATCTGCTCTTTGAGGTTGTTGAAGTAATCCTCGAGCTGACTCTTCTTGATATTACGAACGGAGACCAGATGGTTGGAGGTCTGGGTGGTGAGATCCTTGCCGTGGCTGTATAGGAAGAAGAGGGTGATGACCAAAAAGGGCACCATGCCCAACATGAAAAAAGCCAGCATTAACTGCGGCCTGAGCCCACGAAGCGTGAAGATCCATTTCATCTTGTGATTTTCAATTGAGAATCCGGTTATTAAGCCGCTCAAGTCTCGAACGAAAGCGTAATCATTTCAACGACTTTATCCCAAATTCGCTTGGTGGGTCACAGCTGGCTGGAGAAAAATGCAGCAAGGCGTTTAAACCCTGAGCAAACAGTCTGCATCAGGGCTTAAATTGCGAAAAAGGGGTTGTGCTGGCGCTCGTGGTACGTATAATGCGCCTCGTTGTCAGGCAACTGGCACGAAAGCAGTAACGCGGGAATAGCTCAGTTGGTAGAGCACGACCTTGCCAAGGTCGGGGTCGCGAGTTCGAGTCTCGTTTCCCGCTCCAATCTTCCATCGCACCAACGATGGAACTCACTTTCAAGACAATCAGTCTTGTCAGCATGGCGCGTTAGCAAAGCGGTTATGCAGCGGATTGCAAATCCGTTTAGTCCGGTTCGACTCCGGAACGTGCCTCCATATTTTCTCTGTTTATCTCAATCATAACTCTTCGAGTCTGAGCCTTGGTCAGTATCCTTGCTGTACCAGTAACTGCTCGCAGCCAGCCTGTTTCCACTCGCGCTCGAGATAGTGGCTCACATCCGCCATGTTTTGCCCCCGATATTGAAACTGCACCTCGGCACTGTGCTGGTTGAGATCCGCAATCCGTTGCTTCAGTGTGCCGCATTGCCACAGGCTGACGGTGGGCACGCCCCGTTCGGCCAGCACGATGGCATCTTCCCGATTCAGTTGCCACTCCTCCAGTTGTGCCCGTGTCAGGGCAACCATCAGCACCAGCAGTGCCACTTCCGGCAGTTTCATGCGTGTCTCCCTACTGCATGTTTTTCCCCTGATAACTGTGGCAAAGCGCACGATTTTCGCAAGTTTGTTAACTGTTGGTTAATAACGTAACCCGTTTTCAGTATTTCCCGTTTTTCACCATTTTTTTATAAAAAAATGCGTTAGTGATGTAGTAATCCTACATGGAGTGGGGTAATCTTTGCTCAGTGGTCTTACCAGTAAGGAGTTACATCATGTTTCATCCCTTTTCCCTGACTCAGATTATTCTTCGTCGCATTTATGTATTGCTGGTGGGCATTCTGGCTTTCCCCGTGATGCTGTTTCGCAGCGATCGTGCCCGCTTCTACAGCTATCTGCACCGGATCTGGAACAAAACCAGCACCAAACCGGTGTGGCTCAAAATGAGCGAGCGTGGCGAGCGGATCTTCTACTAAACCCCATTCGCACCATGTGCAAAAAGAGACAGCCAAAGCTGTCTCTTTTTTTATCTGCTTGCCGCAACTCCTGGCTCCCAACACCACTCCGATTGTTTATTTCTTGTTTCTTTAAAGTTGCATCCAGCCCTGCCTGTTGGCGGGGCTTTTTTATGTCTGACGCATCTCTTTTGATGGAAGCAGTGAAAAAGATTAACGGGATGAAAGCACCATATGGCACTTTCCTCGTTCACTAATGGGTGGTCGTCGAGAAATTTTCAATGATGAAATAGCTGTTTAAAATCAATTTATTGAGTGTCTGCCTTTGGATTTTTTAACTCTTTTTGTGTTTTTTTGAAAGGGAATATCCCGTTTGCCGGTTCTATTGCAGGTACCCGGTTGCGACAAATCGGGGATATCAGCGACATCCAACGACATCAAAAGGAACATGAACATGAATGTTAAAAAAAGTACTGCTATCGCCTCCGCCATGACCGGTCTGCTGGCGCTGGGCGCCCAATTTATCGCGGCGCCAGCCATGGCTGCCGATGAAAAGGAGAAGTGCTACGGCGTGGTCAAGGCCAGCAAGAATGACTGTGCGACCAAGAGCAGCTCCTGCGCCGGTACCGCCAAGGAAGATGCTCAGGGTGATGCCTTTGTGGTGATGCCCAAAGGGCTGTGCGAGAAGCTGGTCGGCGGTTCGCTGCAACCCAAGTAAGAGACATCGGGCAGGGGATGGCCAACGGGCCGCCCCCTGCATCTTCTCTGGTTGGCGAAAGCGAGTCTTGCGATGAACCCTTTGATTGGCATCGGATTACGCACTCCCCATTACGATGAGATCCGGCAAACCCTGCCGGCAGTCGGTTGGCTGGAGGTGCACAGTGAAAATTACTTCGAACGGCACAGCCAGGGTTTTCAGGTGCTCGCCGAACTGGCGCAGCACTACCCCGTCAGTCTTCACGGCGTTGGCATGTCCCTCGGTTCTGCCGACCCGCTCGATCCGCACCATCTGCAGCAGTTGTCGACACTGGCCGCGGCGATCAAACCGGTACGGATCTCCGAACATCTCAGCTGGGGCAGCATTGGCGGGCGTTACTTCAACGATCTGCTGCCGGTGCCCTATACCCGCGCCTCCCTGCGCAACATGAGCGACAAGATCCAGCAGGTACAACAGACCCTGGGTTGCCGCATGTTGATTGAAAATCCCTCCTCCTATCTGCAACTGCCCGGGGAGATGAGCGAGTGGGAATTTCTTGCCGAGCTGCAGCAGCGCAGCGAATGTGGCATCCTGCTCGACCTCAACAATCTCTATGTCAGTGCCTTCAATCACGGTTTCTCTTGCGATGAGTATCTGGCGGCGATCGATCTCGCCACCGTCGGGGAGATCCATCTGGCCGGTTATACCGAGAAACAGCTGCCGGAAGGCTCCCTCTATATCGATACCCACAGCGTCCCTGTGGTGGAGCCGGTCTGGGAACTCTATCGCCAGATCTGCCGCAAGCAGGCCATTCCCACCCTGATTGAGTGGGACCTCGAGATCCCGCCGCTGTCGGTCTTGCTGGCAGAGGCGGCGAAGGCCGGCGCCATTCTGGATGAGGCGCGTGCCATGAGTGCACCACGGGAGGTGGCCCATGGCTGAACTGGCACAGCTGCAACAGCACTTTGCCGATGGTCTGCTGGGGGCGCCTGACGCCATTTCCCCTCACATCAGCTCCCGGCTCTTTTCTGCCGAATCTGTGCTGCAGGTCTATCGCAACCACTTCATCCTGAGCCTTGGCGAGGTGCTGGCGAGCAGTTATCCCGCCGTCAAGGCTATGGTCGGGGATGACTTTTTTGCAGCGGCGGCCCGTGGCTTCGTATTGGCCGAGCCGCTCAGGGAAGGGAGCGTCATGCATTATGGCGCCGGATTTGGCCAATGGTTGGCCCGCTTGCCGACTACAACCGGGCTGCCCTGGCTGGAGGCGCTGGCTCAGTTCGAATGGCAGCTTGAGCGTGCCAGTCTGCTGCCGCTGGAATCACGCTGCTGGCCAGCCGAGCGTCTGGCCGCATTATCGCCGCAACAATGGGAGCGGCTGCGGCTGTTGCCAGCCACGGATCTGCTGCTGGTTGCCAGCGATTATCCGGTGCTGGCCCTGTGGCAGATGGCGCTGCACTGTGGTGAAGCGGTGGAGGTGCTTGATGCCCCCGTCTGGTTGGCACTGAAGAAACAGCCGGATTGCCGGGTTGCCCCCTTGCCCCTGACGGCGGGTGAGTGGGCGCTGCTACAGGATTGTCTCGCTGGTACGGCGCTGGTCGATCTGCTTGCGGCCGACCCTGCGGCCAGTGAACATCTCACTCGCCTGATAACCCTTGGTCTGCTGGTGGATATGGAGGTAATGCCATGATGGCAAACAAATGGCTGGCGCTGGCCAGCTCGAGTGGTGATTTGCCGCGCTGGAGCAGTGCTGGTGTGCTGTTGTTGGCGCGGCTTTGGGTCGCCTCGGTTTTTATCACTTCAGGCTGGCTCAAGCTGACGGCGTGGGATTCCACCCTCTATCTGTTTGAATCCGAGTATCAGGTGCCCCTGCTGCCCTGGTTGTGGGCTGCTTATCTGGGTACGGCGACCGAGCTGCTGTTGCCGCTCTTCCTGCTGGCGGGGCTTTTTACTCGCCCGGCCGCCTTGCTGCTGTTTGGCTTCAATATCATGGCGGTGATCTCCTACCCGACCCTCTGGGCGGGTGGCTTTTACGATCACCAGCTGTGGGGCTGGATGCTGCTGATCCTTATCATCTGGGGCGGCGGTGTGCTGAGCCTGGATCACTGGCTGACACGTCGCAGCCATTGATTTATCAGTGATTTCCCCAATGACAAAGAGCGCCACAAGGCGCTCTTTGTCATAATGACGGCCGGCGAAATTTCCCATGAGAGAAAAGGAGCAGCCAATGATCATTCGTCAGGCAAGGGCCGCAGATATTCCCACACTGGTGGCGCTGCGCATGGAGCTGTTTTGTGAGGTCGGTGAGTTGGTGACGCCGCAGGCAGACCCGGCCTTGTGGCAGGCCACCCTTGACTACTTTACCCGGGCGATGAGTGAAGAGAGGGCTCTATCCTGGCTGGCTGAGGCCGATACGCAGGAGGGCGGCAAACAGATCGTGGCGGCAGGGACGCTGGCATTGTTTGAACGGCCGCCCTATCCCGGCAATCTGGCGGGGATGGAGGGGTATCTGCTCAACATGTATACGCGGCCACAATGGCGCCAGCAGGGGATCGCCACGGCGCTGCTCGATGCCATAACGGCCTTTGCCAGATCGCGTCAGCTGGGAAAGGTGTGGCTCCATGCCAGCGAGCAGGGGCGTCCACTCTATGAGCGGATCGGCTTTGTCGCCAATCCGGCCTATCTGGAGTGGGATCTGGCACCTTAATCGATGGGACCCCGTTATCCCTCTGCTTTCTCGTCTAAAGTTCATGCAGATGTGATGTAGTTGTAAACAGGTAACAGAGGGGCAGGGCAAGATGTTCAACTTCAAACTCAAAGCGGAATTACAAGCGTGTCAAATGCAGTTGGCCCAGGCCCAGGCATTTATTGATGCAGTAAAAGTCGGTGTCGCTACCATCAGTTTCACACCAAGTGGCGAGATCCTCGAGGCGAACCCGCTGTTTCTGAGTGTGGTGGGCTATAGCGAGCAGGAGGTGATTGGTAAACACCACCGGATCTTTTGTGATGCCCACTACGCCCAGTCATCCTCCTATGCCCAGTTTTGGGAACAGTTGCGTCAGGGGCATTCCCACAGTGGCATCTACCAGCGCATTGACAAACATGGCAGGGAGTTGTGGCTGGAGGCTACCTACTTCCCGGTCAAGGTTGAGGGCAAGGTGGTCAGGGTCGTCAAGATAGCCTCCGATATCACCGAGAGTTATCAGCAGTTGAGTCGTCAGAAAGCGATCATCTCAGCACTCGATCGGGCACTCGCCATTATCGAGTTCACCCCCAAGGGGGAGATTGTGACGGCCAATCAGAATTTCCTCTCCTGCGTCGGTTACTCCCTTTCGCAGCTCAAGGGGCAGCATCACAGGCTGTTTTGCGATGAGAGCTTCTATCACGAGCAACCTCACTTCTGGGACGATCTGGCCCACGGCCAGCTCAAGTCGGGGCTGTTCAGTCGTCGTGACAGCCACGGCAACGAGATCTGGCTGGAGGCTACCTACAACCCCATCAAGGATGAGAGCGGCAAGGTGGTCAAGGTGATCAAGTTTGCCAGTGAGGTGACAGAGCGGATCAAGCGCGCCCAGGCAGTGAGCGAGGCGGCCAACATAGCCCAGACCATTTCGCAGGAGACCACCCGCTTTGCCGAAACCGGGTCTGAACTGCTGGCGGCATCGGTTGCCATCTCCAGCGCCATTTCCGAACAGGTGAGCCGCACTTCCGGTCTGATTGGCCAGCTCAATGAGCAGTCGAAAAGCATTGAAGCCATCGTATCGACCATCAGCAGTATTGCCGAGCAGACCAATCTGCTGGCCCTTAACGCCGCCATTGAGGCAGCCCGGGCCGGCGATCAGGGGCGCGGTTTTGCGGTGGTGGCCGACGAAGTACGTCAGCTGGCTGCGCGCACCTCCCTCTCGACCGGCGAGATCGCCAGCGTGGTTCAGAAAAACCGCGAACTGACGGCCCAGATCACCGGCAACATCAATGAGGTGGCCACCAGTGCCCAGCGTGGCAAGGAGCAGATCGGCGAGGTGAGTGGCGTGATGTCACAGATAGAGCAGGGCGCCATCAATGTGACCGAGACAGTCTCCAATCTGGCCATCGGCTCCTGACGGTTATTGGTTGTTGAACGAGGCACCGAATGGATGATTATTCCATCGGTGCTTATTTATTGCTCACTTGGCACGCCAATCTGAACTCTTCCTGTATCACCCCGCCATTGTGAATTGTCCTCTTCTGGCCCCTTGATTAGGCTTGCCGCCTCATTTATTTCAGAGTAGGAACAGAACACGATGGCATTACAACAGAAGGGGCGGGCAATGGCCCTGCTGGTTATGGTCGCGAGCATGGGTCTGGGCGGCTGTATGGGGCAGATGGGGCTTTCTGGCATGGTCACCAAGGGCAACCTGAGCGTGGTGGATAACCGCTACGCTCGTGCCGGGGTCTTTATGCTGCTCTCCCCTGTCTACGGTCTGGCCGCGACCGCTGACCTGTTCGTCTTCAATACCATTGAGTTCTGGTCTGGCAAGAACCCCATCACCGGCAAATCTCCGGCTGTGGTGGACATGAAGGCCAATCCGGTGATCAAGGTGAACCAGCATCTGGATCCGGCCCTCAAGACGGTGCCGCTGGCCATGCTGCCACAAGGGGTGCGTGAGGTAGAGATCAGCTACCCGGACGAGCATACCGCCCAGATGGAGGTGCACTATCTGGATGGCCGCCGCAGCATGATGCGTGGCGAGAAGCGTGGCGAGTTGATGGATATCTACTTCGATGGCCGCTTTGTCTCTACCCTGAGCCGTGCGGAGCTGGAGCAGATGAGCGAGAACGCCCGCACGGCGGCCTGATCATCAGTGCCTATGCCGACAGGAACGCCCCGCCACTGCGGGGCGTTTTGCATTGGGTTTAGTCCGGCTGCTTGCGATGGGGCGGGGTGAGGATCAGACCCAGCAGGCGGCGCAGGTGAGTCAGCTGCTCGGTCAGCTGGACGTTGAGCCAGAGGTAGCCATTGATGGCCGCCTCGGTATTGGGGGGGAGCGATACCTGGGTTGCCAGCTCGTGCAGGCGGGCGATGGCGGCATCCGCGCCACGCCCGTCACCGGTTTGCATCATCAGGGCAAGCTGGTTGATCGCCTCCTCGGTGGCCAGATGGCAGGCTTGCAGTGCAGCCGTGCTCTGCATCAGGAAGTGGCTATCCCGATCGTTCCAGTAGGTGTTGGCCAGCATCTCAAGAGTGCAGAGGGTATTGCGCATGGTGACCTGCACCGCATCAAACAGGGCGACGCTGTGGCGTGTCTCCTTGGCCGCAGGGGCCAGCAGGGCCCGCAGTTTGCCGGTCTGGGCCAGCAGTTGGGAGAGATTGTGCTTGAGGCGCGGGCGCTCCAGCACATTGGGGGAGAGGTGGGTGTGATAGAGCCGCCCCGACTGCTGCAGGATCTGGTGCAGTTGCAGCCGCCAGTGGCTGTAGGCCCGCTGGGGATAGATGCTGCAAAAGAGCAGCGCAAGCAGGGAGCCCAGTATCACGTCGGCACTGCGCCACAGCGCCGTCTCTATATCTCCCGGCATGGCCCCCATGGTGACTCCCAGGGTGATGCCGATCAGCAACCCCACATAGGGGCGCTTGCCGAGGGCCAGATAGCCGCAGAGAAACATGATGCACCCGCACCAGATCAGGGTGAGTGGCAGCGAGTAGATCTCGAGATAAAGTGCCACCACCCCGCAACTGGCGCCGAAGATGGTGCCCACCACCCGCTGCAGGGCGCGGGAGAGCACATTGCCCCAAAACGAGATGGGGCCCATCACCACCACCAAGGTTATCAGCGGCCAGGTGCTCTCCGGCAGTTTCAGCTCGCGGGTCAGCAGAAAGGTGAGCATAAAGGCGAGCGCAATGCGCAGGCCATGGACGATCCGGTAGCGGCCATAGACCAGCAGATCGAGTCGGGAGAGGGGGGCATCAAGACGCACGGTCTGCCTCCTGTCAGGTGGGGGACGGGGCGCCGTGCATCCGGCCGACGCCCCGTCGGGATTTAGGCCAGTCGTCCCTGCAGGGGGTGGATCCAGACCCGTTCGCCAACGGCGATCCCGGGTTGATCCGGTACGATTTCAATCAGGCAGTTGGCATCGGCCATGGAGCTGAGAATGCCCGAGCCCTGCGGCCCCGTGGTGCGCACCCGCAGCTGGCCGTTACGGTCCTGATGGAAGATGCCGCGCAGAAACTCGGTGCGCCCCGGGCGGCTCTTCATCTTCTCGTCCGCCAGTGCCGAGAGGCGCAGCGGCTGCCACCGCTTGCCCTGTAGGCGGGCGATGGCGGGCTCGACAAACTGCAGCACGCAGATCATCGCCGCCACCGGATTGCCCGGCAGGCCGAAGAAGGGGGTCTGCCCCAGCTTGCCAAAGGCGAGCGGGCGGCCCGGGCGCATCTGGATGCGCCAGAAATCGATCTGGCCGAGCTCTGCCAGCACCAGCTTGATAAAGTCGGCGTTGCCTACCGAGACCCCACCCGAGCTCAACACCAGATCGGCGCTGGCTGCGGCCTGCTCCAGCTGCTGGCGCAGTATGGTCTTGTCATCGGGAATGATGCCAAGGTCCATCACCTCGCAACCGGCGGCGCGGATAAGGGCCATCAGGGTGAAGCGGTTGCTGTCGAAGATATGGCCGGGGGCGAGCTGCTCGCCCGGCGCTTGCACCTCGTCGCCGGTACTGAACAGCGCCACTTTCAGCGGGGTGCGCACAGTGAGACTGGCTTGACCGAGGGATGCCGCCAGCCCCAGCTGGGGGGCGCCAAGCCAGGTCCCGGCCGGGATGGCGACCGCGCCTTTGGCGAGATCTTCGCCGGCGAGGCGCACATTCTGTCCCGCCCGGATCGGGGCGGTGACCGTGACCCACTCCCCTTCAATCAGCGTCTCTTCCCGCATCACCACGGTATCGACACCGGGGGGCAGCGGGGCACCGGTCATGATCTGCACCGCCTGACCGGCCAGCACCGGTTCATGGCGTTGCTGGCCTGCCAGTACTTCCCCCACCAGTTGCCAGCGGCCGGCGGCGAGATCGTCGCTTCGAAGGCCGATGCCATCCATCGCCGAGTTGGCGTGGGGCGGCACATTGATGGGGCTTATCAGATCGGCGGCCAGCACGGCGCCGTGGCACTGGGCCAGCGGTTTTTCGGAGCAGGCGTTGCTCGGGGTGAGGGCCGCCAGAATGGCGTTGCGGGCCGCCTCGACCGAGAGAAAGCCCTTGCCCGCCTCCGGCTCCTTGCTCTGGCAGCCGTCAAGCCAGCGGCAGACGAAGTCGGCAATGGCCGCCAGATCGTTGATATCGAGGCGGGGCAGACTTGTCTGCTGTTGTTCGCCACTCTGTTGGGGCTGATCGCAAGCCAGCGCGATGATGTCGCCGTCTTCGGGGAAGAGCAGCGGCTTGCCAATCTCGGCGCGGTGCAGCTCGATTTTCGGGAAGTGTTCGTGCTTGAACCCCTCGACCAGCAGCAGATCGAGCTCTGTCTGATCGAAGCTGGCCAGCAGCTGGCGAAAATCGGCTTCGGCCAGTTCCGTTTCAATGATACGGGCATGACGACGGCGGGAGGCAACCATCATCTGCTTGGCACCCGCCTTGCGCAGGCGATGGCTGTCTTTGCCCGGCTGGTCGATATCAAAGTCGTGGTGGGCGTGTTTGAGCACCCCGATGCGCAGGCCGCGATCCACCAGCAGGGGGATCAACTGCTCCAGCAAGGTGGTCTTGCCGGTGCCGCTCCAGGCGGCGAAGCCAAGCAGGGGAAGAGTGGGGGCCGGGGTCATGAGGTGACTCCTTGTTGGGGGTCGATAGCCGGGGCAAGCAGACGGGCCTCGTAGGCGGCCAGCTCGGCAGGGCTATTGAGATTGATAAAGGCATCCGGCTGATCGGCAAAGCTCACCACCGCCATATTGTGGCGGGCAAACCAGATATCGATTTTGCGCTCTCCCTCTGCCAACGCAGCGGTGAGGGAGGGGAGCAGGGATTTGTGCAGCAGGGCCACCACGGGTTGCAACCAGTCGCCATCGTGGGCAACTACCAGCTCGGTATCCGGGGTCAGGGCGGCGCGAAAGCGGCTCATCAGATCCAGCGGCAGGGCGGGGCCATCGCAAGGGACAAACAACACCCAGTCGTGACGGGCGGCAGCAAGACCTGCCTGCATGCCCGCCAGCGGGCCGAGATAGTCGTTGTTGTCATCGCTGATGACCGGGGCCAGCGCCTGATAGCGGGCCTGACTGCGGTTGGCGTTGATCAATACCTCATCTACCTGGGGGCGCAGGCGCGCCAAAACATGGTCGATAAGAGGGCGTCCCGCCAGTGCTACCCATCCCTTGTCTTCGCCCCCCATCCGGGTGGCGCGGCCTCCTGCCAGGATCACTGCTGATACGGCAACGGGATCAGAGTGGCTGTCGCTTTTTGAAGTCATGTCGCTCGATGATTTTTAAAGGGGTCGTCTCTTGCAGCTGGCCACGGGCGAGGGTCCATTGCCGCTCGCACAGGTCGGTCAGGGCATTGCTCTGGTGGCTGATGACGACCAGGCCGCTGCCATGTTCCCGCAGATCTTGCGCCAATGCGGCCATCAGGGCAACCGAATGTGTATCCAGATTGGCGGTGGGCTCATCCATCAGCAGAAAGGCAGGTTGCAGCGCCCAGGCTCGAGCCATCGCCAGCCGTTGCCGTTCGCCACCCGAGAGAATGCTGATGTGCTCCCGCGCCAGCCCCTCCAGCTCGACCCGGCGCAGCGCCTCGAACACCCGGATCTCGCTGCCGAGCTGTTTATCCAGCGCCCAGGCCACGTTGTCGTGCACCGTGCGATCGAACAGATAGGGAGTCTGGTGCAGATAGGTGACCCGGCCCGGCCCCAGACCCCGCTTGAGCAGCCGGTTGAGCCGCTGTTGCCAGCGCCCCGGCAGATTGGTGTGGCCGCGGGTGGGGGTCAGCAGCCCCGCCAGGATCTTGAGCAAGGTGGTCTTGCCCACCCCGTTGGCCCCGTGCAGCCAGATGGCATCCCCCGGTGCGATGGCGAGCCGGTCAATCTCGAACAGCTGGCGCTCGCCAAAGCGCATCGTCAGCTGGTGGGCGGTCAGGGCCATGGGGTACTCCTGTTGATACACAGTGGGGGCATGGTCAGTTCTTCAGATAGCTGTGGCCGCGACACGCCGTCAGCAGCAGGTTGAGCAAGAGGGCGAGGGTGAGCAGCACTATGCCGAGGGCCACCCCCTGGGTGAAGGCCCCTTTCTGGGTTTCCAGCGCGATGGCGGTGGGGATATTGCGGGTAAAGTGCAGGATATTGCCCCCCACCATCATGGAGCAGCCCACCTCGGTGACGATACGGCTGAAGGCGCCGATGATGGCGGCCAGCAGGCCAAAGCGGCACTCGTGCATCAGGCCGATCAGCGCCTTGGGCCAGGAGACCCCCAGGGTCAGGGCGGTCTCCCAGGCGCGCCGGTCGCTCTGGACAAACGCCGCGTGAGCCATGGTGGCGATCACCGGGAAGGCGATCAGCATCTGCCCCACCACCATGGCCTGCTGGGTAAAGAGCAGCTTCCAGTCGCCAAAGGGGCCGGCCCGCGACAGCAGCATGTAGAGCAAGAGGCCAATCACCACGGTCGGCACCGATTGCAGGGTATTGATGCAGGAGAGCCAGAGCCAGCGGCCGGGCAGCGGCAGATAGGCCAGCGCAAAGCCCAGCAGCAAGGCGGGCAGCAGCACCAGCAGCAGGGCGATGCAGGAGACGGAGAAGGAGACCCCCACCACCTGCCACAGTTCGGTGTCACCACTGAACAGCAGGGCGAGGGCTGCTAATGTCGTGTCGATCAATGTCGGCATCAGACCTCTCTCTCATAGTGCAGGGCGAGGGCCGTCAATAAGGTCGTGTCGAGCAGGGTCGGCATCAGGCGCCTCCCTCAGCGAACCGGGGGAGGGCCATCAAGGTCATCGCAGGGGTCGGGGTTGCCATTATTTCCCGTTGGCATCCGCCACAAACAGCGCTTGACCGGCTACCTTGAAGTCGCCGATCAACTTCTGGCCATGCTCGGAGACCAGCCAGTTCTTCAGGGTGCGCGCCCCTTCGGTGTTGAGGTCCGGGTAGCGCTTGGGGTTGACCAGGATCACCTGATAGGGGTTGAACAGGCGCTTGTCACCCTCCAGCAGCACGGCGAGATCCAGCTTGCTCTGGTAGGCGAGCCAGGTGCCGCGGTCGGTCAGGGTGTAGGCACCGAGCTCCGAGGCCATGGTCAGGGTCGGGCCCATCCCCTGGCCGATGGACTTGTAACCGGCAAACTCGGGTTTAACGTCTGCGGCTTGCCACAGGGTCTTCTCCTTGATGTGGGTGCCGGACTCGTCACCGCGGGAGATAAAGGTCTGGCCCTGTTCCTTGATGGCTTGCAGCCCCTTGGCCGCGTCGTGCAATTTAGCCAGACCCGCCGGGTCTTTCGCCGGGCCGACGATAACGAAGTCGTTGTACATCAGGTGTACCGGCTCGATGCCAAAGCCCGCATCGACGAACTTCTTCTCGGCAGAGGGGGCGTGGGTCATCACCAGATCCGCGTCGCCATTCTCGCCCATCTTCAGGCTCTGGCCGGTACCGGCCGCCATCACCTGCACCGGATAACCGGTCTCCTTGGTGAACTGGGGCAGCAGCCAGCCCAGCAGACCGGACTGCTCGGTGCTGGTGGTGGTGGCGAGTCGGATCGGCGCTTTTGTGGCATTAGTATCCGCTTCGGCGTGGGCCGCACCGGCGATCAGCAGGCTGGCGGCGAGGGAGAGGGCAAAACGTTTGAGGCAGGTTTTAATCGTCATCGTGATGCAACTTTTTTCAGGGTGGATGAGGAGAGGGCAAGAGTAAGCAAGCAGGGTGCCAAACTGTTTCTGATAACAGAGATTAGCTCTTTGCCCTTAAAAAACAGTTATTTAATGGTGGCAATTAGGTGAGCCGGTTATCGCTTTTAATAATTGGTGTTGGTGATTTTGCTGCGGGAAGGACAAAATGTCCCACAAAGGTTCCGGTTATCGGGACATTCTTCGACCTTACCTGTATTCGAGGTACTTTTTTCCATGACAGCCTCTCCCGGTCTCTGGTCTGCCCTCTCCCTGCTTATCGTTGACGATGAGCCCGGCATGCGCAGCTTTCTGGCCAAGGCGCTGGCCAAGCGTTTCGCCCAGATAGAGACAGCCGCCAGTGTGGAGGAGGCGGAAGCCTTGCGCTGCCGCCTTCACTTCGATCTCATCATCGCCGATATCCGGATGCCGGGACGCTCCGGTATCGAGTGGCACGAGGCTATCGAGCCCGGCACCCGTCGCAGCGACATCATCTTCATGACCGGTTTTGGTGATATGGAGACCGCCCTCAAGGCGCTGCGTCTGGGAGCCTGCGACTTTATCCTCAAGCCTTTCAACCTGGAGCAGATGGTGCAAGCGGTGGACAGGGTCATCGAGCGCCGTCAGATGGAGCGGGAGAACCTGCTGTTGCGTCGGGAGGTGAGCAAGCTGTTCCCGCCCACTCTGATCGGCGACAGCGCCAAGACCCGCGAGCTCAAGACCCTGATCGCCAGAGTGGCCCCCTCCAACGCCGCCGTATTGGTGGAGGGGGAATCCGGCACCGGCAAGGAGCTGGTGGCCCGCGCCCTGCATCAGCTCTCCGGCCGGGTGGGGGCCTTTGTGCCCCTCAACTGCGCCTCTATCGCCCCGGAGCTTCTGGAAAGCGAGCTGTTTGGCCATGTGCAGGGGGCCTTTACCGGCGCCCGCAAGGGGCGTGACGGCCTGTTCCGGGTCGCTCATCAGGGGACGCTCTTCTTGGACGAGATCGGCGAGATGCCCCTTGCCATGCAGGCTTCCCTGCTGCGGGCGCTGGAGCAGAAGGCCATCCGCCCGGTGGGGGCCGAGCGCGAATTGTCGGTGGATGTGCGCATCGTCGCCGCCACCAATCGCAACCTCAAGGCCGAGGTGGAGGCGGGCCGCTTTCGCGAGGACCTCTTCTATCGCCTCAACGTGGTGGCGCTGCCGGTTGCACCCTTGCGGGATCGCATTGACGACATCCCCGCGCTGGTACACCACTTTACCCGCCAGCTCACCGCCGAGATGGGGATGGGCTCCTTGAGCTGGACCCACGAGGATGTGGTGGCGATGCAGGCCTATCCCTGGCCCGGCAACGTGCGCGAGCTGCGCAACCTCATTGAGCGCTGCCTGCTGCTGGGCAAGCCGCCCGCTGAATATTGGCAGAGCGTCAAGCCTGCCGAAGCCGGCGGGAGCGAGGCGGGCTACCCGCTGGAGTGGCCATTGGCGGAGGTGGAGAAGGCTCATATTCTGCAAGTGGTGGCGAGCCATGATGGCAACAAGTCGGCCGCTTCCCGGGTGCTCGGGGTGGCGCGCAAGACGCTGGATCGCAAGTTCAAGGAGTGGGCCATCGAATGATAAAGGGTGATCGGATGTGGTGGCGATGAAACTGACTCTGCTCCCCCGCTGCGTGCGAACCAAAGTGCGCTGGCGCCTGCTGTTGCTCACCTCGGTACCCATCATGCTCACCCTGGCGGGCATGATAGGGCTCACCCTCTACTGGACCCTCACCTACAGCTGGCAGAACCTGCTCACCACGGTGCGCAGCGACCTTGGCGTCGCCCATCATGCGGTCAGCGTGCAGCAGCAGCGTCAGGCCGAGCACCTCGAACATCTTCGGGATGCCTGGGCTTTTCAGCTGCGGCTGCGTGAGTCACCAACCCGGCTGGACGAGTGGGTGATGCCGCTGGCTGCCAACTATGGTCTCGATTTTCTGCGCCTGCGTAGCGGCGCCGAGCTTCAGGCTCTGACGGCGCAGGAGCTGACGACCCTGAGTGCCGGACGCAGCGTCAGTCACTTCGTGGTCTGGTCGCAGCAGGAGATGCTCGCCCTCTCCCCGCAACTGGCCAAGCGAGCCGTGCTGTGGCAGCGGGATGGCACCAAAGCGGTGGAGAGCCGGGGGCTGATCAGTCTGTCATTGACGCCTGTGATGGGGCGCGACGGATCCCTTTGGGCAGTGCTGGAGGGGGGGGAGCTGATTAACGGCAGCACCCGGCTGGTGGATGAGATCAAGGGTCAGGTGTTTGCCAAAAACACCCTGCCAGAGGGGAGCATAGGTACGGTCACCCTGTTTCTCGATGATCTGCGGGTGAGCACCAATGTGCCGGTCAGCAGCAGCCGTCAGGTTGGCCGGGCGGTGGGCACCCGGGTCTCGCCCCCGGTGCGCGAACAGGTGCTGGGGCAGGGGGATATCTGGATAGACCGCGCTTTCGTCCACGACGCCTGGTATGTCTCCGGCTACGAGCCGCTGCTGGGGGCCAGGGGCGAACGGCTCGGCATGCTCTATGTCGGCTTTCTCGAGTGGCCCATCATCCGCACCTACCTCACCAATCTGGTGGAGCTGGGCTCCGGCGTGGTGCTGCTGTTGCTGCTCTCCGGCCTGCTGGTCTATCGCGGCGCGCGGGATCTCTTCACCCCCATCGAGCGGATGCACAAGGTGGTGCGGCAGGTGCAGACCGGGGAGTCGGCCCGCATCGGCCCGCTGGCCCTCGACCCCGATCACGAGCTGGCCCAACTCGGTCGCCAGTTTGACGCCATGCTGGACAGGCAAGAAGCGCACCAGCAGCAGATGGCTCGCAGCGCCGACGAACTGGAGCAGAAGGTGGCCGAGCGTACCCAAAGCCTCGAGCTCAAGACTGCCGAGCTGGAAGATCATATCCATATGCTGACCGAGGCGCGCCAGCAGTTGCTGATCAGCGAGAAGCTGGCGGCCCTTGGCGAGCTTTCGGCCGGTGTGGCCCACGAGATCAACAACCCGCTGGCGGTGATCCTCGGCAATGTGGAGCTGATGAAGCTGGAGCTGGGGGAAGCGGCCGAGCCGGTGCGCGAAGAGCTGGCGCTGGTGCTGGCCCAGATCGAGCGCATTCGTGCCATCACCCGCAGCTTGCTGCAATACTCTCGCCCTGGCGATTACGAGACCGCGCCGGTGTGGCAGCACCTCAACCCCATCATTGAGGAGAGCCTGACTCTGGTGCGTTCCGCCCTGCGCCAGCAGCAGGTGGAGCTGGTGGCCGATCTCAGGGCCCTGCAGCCCATCGAAGCGGATCGCCAGCAGCTGTTGCAGGTGCTGATCAACCTCCTGGTCAATGCCAGTCACGCGCTGGGGGAGCAGGGGGAGATCCGGGTCGAGAGCCGCGACTGGGTCGATGAACTGGGTCAGTTGCGCGGGGCCGAGGTGCGGGTGATCGATAACGGCAGCGGCATCGAAGCGGCGATTATCGACAAGATCTTCGACCCCTTCTTCACCACCCGCGCTACCGGCACCGGGCTGGGTCTGGCCCTGAGCCACCGCATCATCAGTCGCTGGGGTGGGGAGCTCTTGGTGGACTCCACCCCGGGGCAGGGGAGCTGCTTTACCGTGCGGCTGCGCAGCCACGCCCTGCTGCCCAGCGGCAGCGAGCCCGCGAAACTGGAAGGGTGGCGCATTGCGCTCAATGCCGAGGGGCGTGAGACAAGCGATTGAGGCTGTTATAAAAAGGCCCGTGATAAAAACAGCCCGTCAACATGGTTGGCGGGCTGTTTTGTCGGTGGGTGAGTGGTTATTTACTGCGGACTCCACACCAGCTTGCCGCTTTGGGTCAGGTCATAGCCGCCGAGGCGGGCCGCCAGCTCGCGCCCCTCTGGGGATTGCAGCCAGCCGATCAGCTGTTGCAGCAGGGTACGAAAGAAGACCCCCTGCGGCATCACCAGATCGAAGCACTCCTGCGACAAGGGCATAAAGCCGAGGCCAAACTCGGTGGCGGTGCTCTGGGCGCCGGGCCCGACATCCGCATCGCCGCGGCTGATGGCGGCAGCCAGCTCCCGCTCGCTGTTGACCTCAAGGGTGCGTTCCAGCCGGGTCAGCGACTCCCCCTGGGTTTGCAGCCACTCCTGCAGGGCGCGCTGGCTGCCGGCGCCTTCCTGACGCATGGCCCAGCGCCAGTCGAGCGCCTCTTTCGCCTCCTTGGGTTGCAACCCCTGGCGCAGCACCAGCCCCTGCACCCGGCGAAATCCATGAACGATCACCCATTGCCGGTGGCCCTGATACTGCTGCACCAGCGCCGGGTGGCGCAGGTGCGCCTCCTCGGCCTGCCCCCAGTGGATGGCGCAGAGATCCACATGGCCGCGCGCCAGCATCGCCAGCCCCTGACGGGTGCCGCACGGGGTGTAGCCCACCAGTGCCTGGGTGCCGAGCTGCTGCGCCAAGCGGCTGCTGGTGTAGTGCAGCAGCACGTCGTCCGAGCCTGCCAGCAGCAGCCGGTCGTTCATCACCCCCTCGTGGCAACTGCCGAGCAGCCAGCGGTCGAGCAGGGAGCGGGGAAACAGCCACTTGCCGGTCGCCTTGGTGGCGGGGATGCGCGCCTCGTTGGCGAGCTGGTAGACCTTCTTCTCGTTGAGATCGAGGTATTCCGCCACCTGCTTCACATTCATAAATTCGTTCATGACTTAATCCCGCATCCCGCGACCAGCCGGACTGGGCGCCAGCACCGGCGGCTTCTCGTCCAGCACCATATGGTCGTGGCCGCTGAATACCTCGAAATGGCGCCCCTTGGCGCGGGCAATCATGGTGATGCCGAGCTGGCGGGCCAGATCCAGCCCCATCTGGGTGACGCCGGAGCGCGACAACAGCACTGGAATGCCCATCTGCGCCACCTTGATCACCATCTCCGAGGTGAGTCGCCCGGTGGTGTAGAAGATCTTGTCGTGGCCACTCTCGCCGCGCATCCATAGCTCGCCCGCCAGGGTATCCACCGCATTGTGGCGCCCCACATCCTCGACAAAGGAGAGGATCTCCGCGCCGCGGCAGATGGCGCAGCCATGCACCGCACCCGCCATCTTGTAGGTTTCGTTATGGGCCGACAGCGCCTTGAGCAGGGCGTAGAGGGTGCTCTGTTTAAGCTCGGGCGCCGCCAAGACCACCCCTTCGAGCTTCTTCATCACGCTGCCATACATGGTGCCCTGACCACAGCCGGAAGTGACCGTCTTCTTCTCCAGCGATTTGTCGAGATCTTCAGCCTGCTGGCTGCTCACCACGGCGGCGGCCTCGCTCTCCCAGTCGACGATCACCGACTCGATGGCCGAGATATCCTCGATAAAGCCCTGATTTTTAAGGTAACCCAGCACCAGCGCCTCGGGGCGGGCCCCCAGCGTCATCAGGGTCACTATCTCCTTCCAGTTGAGGTAGACAGTCAGTGGCCGCTCACAGGCGATTTGGCGGGTGTTCATTGTGCCCTGTTCATCCATCACCTCGACGGCCATGGTGAGCTGGGCGGCTGCATTGCTTTTGATAAAGGTCGGTGTCATGGGCCCCTCGCGACCGGTTGCCGGGATCTAAGGGGAGGGATACAGCAAGTTTTGTTCCAGATTGTTTATTCGGAAGGGGAGCCTCATGGGTTTGATGAACTGTAGTTATTATACGGAATGCTCTATTTCACCATGAAATTGCTAGACAAATTGGTATTAGGGTATGAAAATATTCGCTATAGATATTTTTGTAAATTAAATATCAGTTAACTCTGATAAAAGGGTTTGATGTGCGTAAATTCATTCAGTTATTAACAGCTTTTATTGCTTTAACGGCCCATTGGTGCATTGCTCAAACACCAGATGCAGCACTATCCAATCTCTCACAAGAGATGCGCGACTGGGTCAATCGTTCATGTCCTAGTAGTTTAGGTCCGTCTCTTTGGTCAAGTTGCGTTGTACGTGAAGCATCTGCAGCATCGCAAGGAAAACCTAATCTTGGACATTTTCAACCAGATATTCGTACTTGGATAACAAGTAGCTGCCCTGATTCTCTTGGGCCATCTTTGACAATCAATTGTCTTATCCGAGAAAGCACTGCTGTATCTAATGCTAGTCTCGATATTTCATCTTTGAATGAAAAGCAGCGTCAGTGGTTGCTAAGTGTTTGCAGTCCTTCTCTTGGCCCGAGTCTATTTATTTCATGTGCTCAGAGAGAGTCGGCAGCATTACATGGAATTCAATCTATCCCACAAAAATCTGCTAGTGTTCCTCCGCAACCACCTAGGACTATGAACCGAGGGGGAAAATATAATAGTTATGAAATTGAAGTGGCTCACAATGATGAGTTATTCATTATAAACGGAGAGAAGTTTGAAGCACAGACATATTGCTTAGGATGGGAAAAAGGAGATGAAGTCATTTTTATTGATGGAAGTCCCTATGGTGTTTGTGTAAGTGCAACATTACTTAATTTAAGAATGCAAGAAAAATGTGATGTTTGGTGTGAGTAATTTAAATAGACAGTTATTACTGCTGAGTTTCACTAAATTCAGTTCTGATTAGATATGCGGACAAAGAGTTAATTACTGGGAAGCACCATCATCTCGCATCTTGGGCTAAATAATAGGTTGGCGTTGAACGAAGTGAAGCCCAACGTTTACCGCAAACATTCTTATCAAGGCAATAATCGGATAATTCGGTGTTATTCGATTATCGTCATCCCTGCTGATTAGGTTCTGGCGGATTGGTCTTACGCCGCATGTTGGGCTTCGCTGCGCTCTGCACCAACCTACGCCCGCGCCAACCTATATCCCGCACGACGACCCAACCCGCATCAAACCCCATCGGCCACCAGACCGGCCTTGGCCCCACTCTTGCTATGTCTTATCCCATTGATGGCCGTGGCCGCCATAAATCTCCTGCTCTGATCTGCCTCGAATTGGGTGGATCACGGGGGAGGGCGACCCGGCAGAGACCTTCTGATGGGAGCCGTGACAGTGCAAGAGACAACCAATACCTTGCCCCCGCAGCGCTGGCTGCAACTGGAGTTAAAGGCCATCGACAGCCAGGTTGGCCGCTGGCAGAGCCGCCGTTTCGAGATTGCGGCGCTCCACCCCGCCGAACCTGAGGCGGCCGGTGCGCTGCCTCTTACCCTGTTTCGCGATGAGCGGGGGGATTATCGCTTCAATTTGAGCTCCGGCTCGCCCCGCCTCTTTGTCACCGGAAGCCGTGTGGACAGTGGCTTTGTGGCTGATGGCCTGACCCTGAGCCAGACCGTGGCCGCCGCCTATATGGATGGCGAGCGGCAGGTGCTCTCCTGCCCGCTGCCCGAGGCGCTGCAAGCCTGGGTGGAGGCCTTTATCGGTCGCCATGGCGAGCTGCTGGAGGCCCGTCGTAAGGGCAAGAAGGGCAAGGGACGGGCGCAGGATCAGCTGGGAGTCGATAGCCAGGATCAAGCCAGCTGCGGCGCCGTCAAGGCCACCGGCCCCGATGGCCGTGAGCGTGGCAGTGACAGCGGAAATCGCGCCCATGAGTGAGTTCCTCAAACGTTGGTCGTCTCGCAAGAGTGAGGCGCGCAAGCATCAGGCATTGCAGCCACGGGAAGAGGTTATCCCCGAGGCAGTTGCCGCCCCTATCGAAGGCAGTGGCGAAGGTGAAACACCAGATACATCGCTGGATAGCCCCGTAGTCAGCACTGACAAGGGGAGCTGTGAATCCCTTGCCGTTGAGGGGACCGAGAGTGGCGAACCGCAGCTAACAACAGCCCAGCCGGGCAAGGCCAAACTCCCCGACAGGGAGGCGCTGCGGGCCATGTTTCGCAGCCACAAGCCGGATGGGCTCGACGACTACACCCAGGATTTCAGCCAGCCCGAATTGCTGCCTGCGGCCCTGACCGCTGGCCTGCGCAACTGGCTGGTAGAGCAGGTAACCGCCCCGGAGAGCGAATCGGTCAATCTGGCCAGCGGATCCGCGGAACCGGTTGTGCTTGCCAGCGAACCTGCCGCCGAGCCGCCCGAGCTGGCTGATAACCATTCTCAAACCCACAGCGACGATCGGGACATTTTGGTTTCCTGTGGTGGACAAAATGTCCCAACTAAAGGTGAGGGAATGGAACCCTCAGGATCCTGACTCCCTGTCAGTCACTTTTTTTCCGAGGGAGTTGGCTCGCCTCTTGCTCTCTCGGCTTACCAACAAGCGCCCATCCCATGAGGTGGTGCGCACAGGAGCGTATGTGAGCACTGAACAAACATTGCCAAATCTGGGCCCAAATCTAGCCTCCAATCTTGCCCATGGGGCGGGGGCGGTCGAGCATAACGCGCGCGCTCGCGCCTATGCCCTGCAGCATACGGTCAAGACCGACAACCTGATACCGGCCACTGTCTCTTACCAGAGTCAGGGGTGCCTGCTGCTGGTCGGCCCGGAAGATCGTATTCGCCGCGCCGCCAGCCTGCTGCCAGCAGGGGTGAAGCCCACCCTGCTGGTGAGCGAATCGGTTCACGATGCCGAGGCGGCCGATCTCGAAGCCATTTTCGATGCCACCGCATCCCTCGCGGCCCTGACCCTGCGCGAGCCGGGCCTGACAGGGTATCTCGGCCAGTTTCAGCTCACCGGCCTCAATGGGCAGGGGGAGCGGGTTAATCTGGCTGCGCTTTGCTTCCCACAACAAGGCTTTCCACACCAAGCGGCTGCTGTTAGTGAACAGCCACGCGAGCCGCGCTTTGATCTGGTGGCCGATCTGGGCCGCGCCCCGCTCTTTGCGCTGGAGCGTCCGCCGGTTGGCTATCTGCATCTGGCTGATGACACAGACTTGGCTGAACAGCTCGCCGAGCTCTGTGCCCTCACCGGTATCTTCGACAAGCCGCGCTATTTTCGCCTCGACCCCGAGGCCTGCGCCTTTACCGCCCGCGGCGTGCCCGGTTGCAGCCGCTGCCTCGATGTCTGTCCGACCGATGCCCTCAAGCCCATCAATGGTCGCATCCAGATCGATCCCCATCTCTGTCAGGGCTTTGGCAGCTGTGCCTCTGCCTGTCCGACCGGGGCGATTGCCTATCACCAGCCCGATGCCAACACCAGCGGCGACTACCTGTTCCGCCTGCTCAAGCACTATCGGGAGGCGGGCGGCGACGCGCCGCAGCTGCTCATCGCTGGTGAAAACGAGCGCGAATGGGTGGAAGCCGAACTCACCCGCCTGCCCGCCAACTGGCTGCCAGTCTGGATGGAGGAGAGCGCGAGTTTAGGCATCGAGAGCTGGTTTGCCGCCCTCGTCTATGGCGCCAGCGCGGTGCGCATTGCGCTGGGCGACGATGCTCCCGCCAGTGTCCGTGCGCTGGTTGAGCGAGAGCTGGCGAGCGCCGCCGTGCTGTTGGCGGGCGCTGGTCTTGCTGCCAATCGTATTGCTCTGTTTAACGGCGATGCCGAAATGGATGAGTCTCTTTACGCGCAGTCAGCCGTTGCCCTGTTGGACAAGCCGCTGAAAGGAGACAAACGGGAGAACCTGTTTGCCGCCTTCGATGCCCTCTGGCAAGCCAACAATGGCGGCCGCGAGCCACTGGCGGTGCCCCACGGCGCCCCTTACGGCAGCGTGGAGCTGAAAGAAGCAGACTGCACCCTCTGCATGGGCTGCGTGGCGGTCTGCCCGAGCCGCGCCCTGCATGCGGTGGGTCATGCGCCCGGCCTCAACTTTATCGAGCAGGACTGCATCCAGTGCGGCATGTGCGAAAAGGCGTGCCCCGAGCAGGCCATCGTACTGGTGCCCCGTCTGCAACCTGTGCCCGAGGCGCGCCGCGCCGTGCAGAGTTTGAAATCGGAAGAGGCGGCCTGCTGCATTCGCTGCTCCAAGCCGTTCGCGCCCGCCTCGATGATCCGCCGCATCCAGCAAAAACTGGCCGGTCACTCCCACTTCCAGAACGAGGCCGCCCAGCGGCTGCTGATGTGCGAGGAGTGTCGGGTCAAGGATGTGTTTGCGGCGCTGGCGGCGGATCCCGTCTCCCAGCTCAAGGTGTGAGGGCCAGTGATGAGTGAACAACATAACGAAAAGGCTGGCGAACTGACCATGACCGAACTGGAACAGAGCAGCGCCGATCTCTACGCCCTGCTGGCGAGTCTCTGGCGCGCCGCTCCCCGTGGCGAACAGCTCGCCTGGCTGCAAGGGTTGCAGCCGATGCCGGGCCCCTTTGCCAGAGGGCTGGGGCTGGTGCAGCTGGCGGCTAGCAGCCACCACGAAAACGAGCTTGCCGAGGAGTATCAGGATCTCTTTATCGGGCTGGGGCGCGGGGAGATCGTGCCGTTTGCCTCCTGGTATCTCACCGGCTCTTTGATGGAGCTGCCGCTGGCGGTGCTGCGCGCAGATCTGCAGTCCCTCGGTTTTGAGCGCCAGAGCGGAGTGTGCGAGCCGGAAGATCATCTCGCCGCCCTCTGTGAGGTGATGGCGGTACTGATTGGCGAGCAGCACCCGGAGCGCAACCGCTTCTATGAGCGCCACCTTGCCCCCTGGGTACTCGCCTGCTGCCGCGATCAGCAACAGGCGAAAGGGGGCAGCTTCTACCGGGCGGTCGGCGCCCTTGCCGAAGATTTCTTCAAGCTGGAAAACGAATTGCGCCTGCCGTTTGGCGCCTGCGTGGTGCCGGGCTGAACGCCCCTGTCTGTGCACAACAAGAGCTGCGCATAACAAGAGCTGCGCATAAACGAGCAGACGAGATATCCCATTGGACGCGAAGCTGGCGCGCAGGCGCCGGCAAGAACAACAACAGAGGTCACAAGAATGAGCGATGAACAGCTGAAAGACCCGTCCCGCCGCAATCTGATCAAGGGAGTTGGCGTGGTCGCCACCATAGGCGTATTGGCCGGTGCCACCGGCCGGGTGGTGGGCAAAGAGGTGCTGACCTACGACACCGAGCCTGACAAGGGCTATCGGGAGACCCCCCATGTTCACGACTTTTATCGCACCCTGCGCGGCACCGACTGAGCCGGATCAGTGAAGGAGAACTCATGAAACTGACAAAACGTGCCGAGCAGCCCCAAGTGGGCGAGCAGGGCAATGAGGCCATTCGCGGTCAGGGGCTGACCCGTCGCGCCTTTATGGTCAACTCCGGTCTGGTGGCCGGTGGCGCCGTGGCCGCCGGTTGGCTGGCGCCAGCCATGATGCAGCGGGCCGAGGCCAAAACCGTGGCGGCCGACGTGCCGGTCGAGGTGAAGCGCACCATCTGTTCCCACTGCTCGGTGGGCTGCGGCGTCTATGCCGAGGTGCAAAACGGCGTCTGGACCGGTCAGGAGCCGGCGTTTGATCACCCCTTCAACCTTGGCGGTCACTGCGCCAAGGGGGCGGCCCTGCGCGAGCACGGCCACGGTGAGCGTCGCCTCAAGTACCCGATGAAGCTGGTGGGTGGCAAGTGGCAGCGCATCAGCTGGGATCAGGCCATCGAAGAGGTGGGCAACGAGGTGCTGCGCCTGCGTAAGGAGTCCGGCCCCGACAGCGTCTACTGGCTCGGCTCTGCCAAGCACTCCAACGAGCAGGCCTACCTGTTTCGCAAGATGGCGTCGCTTTGGGGCACCAACAACGTGGATCACCAGGCGCGGATCTGCCACTCCACCACGGTCGCGGGTGTAGCCAACACCTGGGGCTACGGTGCCATGACCAACAGCCTGAACGACATGCACAACAGCAAGTCGATCATGTTTATCGGCTCCAACCCGGCGGAGGCCCACCCGGTCGCCATGCAGCACATCCTGCTGGCGAAAGAGCGCAACGGCTGCAAGATCCTGGTGGTTGACCCGCGCCGTACCCGCACCGCCGCCAAGGCGGACATGTACCTCTCATTGCGCCCGGGCACCGACGTCGCCTTTATCTGGGGCATGCTGTGGCACATCTTCAAGAACGGTTGGGAAGATAAGGAGTTCATCCGCACCCGCGTCTACGGCATGGACGAGGTGCAAAAAGAGGTGGCGCGTTGGACCCCGGCCGAAGTGGAGCGGGTGACCGGCCTCAACGAACAGCAGGTCTATGGCGCCGCCAAACTGCTGGCCGACAACCGCCCCGGCTGCGTGGTCTGGTGTATGGGCGGTACCCAGCACACCACCGGCAACAACAATACCCGTGCCTACTGCATCCTCGAACTGGCCCTCGGCAACGTGGGCAAGAGCGGAGCGGGCACCAACATCTTCCGTGGTCACGACAACGTGCAGGGCGCCACTGACTTTGGCGTCACCTCCGATTCCCTGCCCGGTTACTACGGGTTGGAAGAGGGCTCCTGGAAGCACTGGGCCCGGGTGTGGGATGTGGATTACGAGTGGATCAAGGCCCGCTTCGACAACAAGGTCTACAACGGCAAGCTGCCGATGAACAACAACGGCATTCCGGTCTCCCGCTGGGTGGACGGGGTGCTGGAGAACGCCGATCTCATCGAGCAGGGCTCCAACATCCGCGCCATGTTCTACTGGGGCCATGCGGTCAACTCCCAGACCCGCGGCCCCGAGATGAAGAAGGCGATGCAAAAGCTCGACATGATGGTGATTGTCGACCCGTATCCCACAGTCGCTGCCGTCATGAACGATCGCACCGACGGAGTCTACCTGCTGCCGGCCACCACCCAGTTCGAAACCTATGGTTCCGTCACCGCCACCAACCGCTCCATGCAGTGGCGCGACAAGGTGATAGAACCCCTGTTCGAATCCAAGGTCGACCACGAGATCATGTATCTCTTGAGCAAGAAGCTCGGTTTTGCCGACCAGCTGTTCAAGCACATCAAGGTAGAGAACAATCAGCCACTGCTGGAAGACATCACCCGCGAATACAACCGCGGCATGTGGAGCGTGGGCTACACCGGCCAGAGCCCGGAGCGGCTCAAGGCGCACCAGCAGAACTGGCACACCTTCCACAAGACCAACCTCAAGGCCGAAGGCGGCCCGGTCAGTGGCGAAGTGTACGGTCTGCCCTGGCCCTGCTGGGGCACCCCGGAGATGAAACACCCCGGCAGCCATATCCTCTACGACACCAGCATTCCGGTGTCGGAAGGGGGCGGTGGTTTCCGCGCACGTTTCGGCATCGAGTATCAGGGCGTCTCGCTGCTCGCCGAAGACTCCTGGCCGAAAGGGAGCGAGGTGGAAGACGGTTATCCCGAGATCACTGCCGACCTGATGAAACAGCTCGGCTGGTGGGATGAGCTGACCGAGGCCGAGAAGAAAGAGGCCGAGGGCAAGAACTGGAAGACCGATCTCTCCGGCGGCATCCAGCGTGTCGCCATCAAGCACGGCTTTGTGCCGTATGGCAACGCCAAGGCGCGCTGCGTGGTGTGGACCTTCCCGGATCAGGTGCCCAAGCACCGCGAGCCGCTCTACACCCCGCGCCGGGATCTGCTGGCCGACTACGCCACCTGGCCTGATTCGAAGAGCCTGTGGCGCCTGCCGACCCAGTACGCCTCGGTGCAGGAGAAGGACGTCAGCAAGGAGTTCCCGATCATCCTCACCTCCGGCCGTCTGGTGGAGTACGAGGGGGGCGGCGACGAGACCCGCTCCAACCCCTGGCTGGCTGAATTGCAGCAGGAGATGTTCGTCGAGATGAACCCGGCGGATGCCAACGACGTCGGGGTGCGCGACGGTCAGGATGTGTGGGTCGAGGGGCCGGAAGGGGGCCGGGTCAAGGTGAAGGCACTGGTGACTCCGCGGGTCAAACCGGGGCTCGCCTTTATGCCGTTCCACTTCGGCGGCCACTTCGAGGGCAAGGATCTGCGATCCAAATATCCGGAAGGGTCTGACCCCTATGTGCTGGGGGAGTCGGTCAACATAGTCACCACCTATGGTTATGACCCGGTCACCCAGATGCAGGAGACCAAGGTCACCCTGTGCCGTTTTCGCAAAGTAGGAGCCTGATCCCATGGCCAGAATGAAATTCATGTGTGACACCAAGCGCTGCATCGAGTGCAACGGCTGTGTGACGGCGTGCAAGAACGAGAACGACGATGCCCTCGAGTGGGGCATCCAGCGCCGCCGGGTGGTAACCCTCAACGACGGCCTGCCGGGTGAGACCTCCATCTCGGTCGCCTGCATGCATTGCACCGATGCCCCCTGCATGGCGGTCTGCCCGGCCGACTGCTTCTATCACACCGACGATGGCATAGTGCTGCACAACAAGGATCTCTGCATCGGTTGCGGCTACTGCCTGTTTGCCTGCCCGTTCGGGGCGCCCCAGTTCCCGAAGACCGCCGCCTTTGGCGATCGGGGCAAGATGGACAAGTGCACCTTCTGCGCCGGCGGCCCGGAAGAGGATCACAGCGAGGCGGAGCGCCAGAAGTACGGTGCCAACCGCATTGCCGAGGGCAAGCTGCCCATGTGTGCCGAGCTTTGCTCCACCAAGGCACTGCTGGCAGGGGATGCGCAGGTGATCTCCGACATCTTCCGCGAGCGGGTTGCCTATCGTGGTGCCAAGGATGCGGCTTGGGGTAATGGCGATGAGCTGTTCCACGATGCCAGCAAGCTGAACAAGCAGGGAGGGGCGGCATGAAAACCTGGCTAATGGCCCTGTTTGCTGCCCTGCTGCTGGTGAGTACCGCAAGTTTCGCCGATGCCGAGAAAGAGGCGGTCGGCTTTGCCGGCGCCGATTACTGGCGGGCGGTGAAGGATGGGCAGGAGGGGGTGACCACCTCCCGCTCGCCGGAGCACGGGGTACTTATCTCGGTGCCGGGCCAACTCTGGTTCGAGGTGAAGACCAAGTGGGTGTCGCCGCTCGGTGCCATCGCCATCTTCGGCTCCTTGGCCATGTGCGGTCTGATGTACCTGGTGGTGGGGCAGACCAAGCTCTCCAAACCGCGCACCGGGCGCAAGCTCAAGCGCTGGAGCAGGCTGGATCGGGCGCTGCATTGGACCACGGCGGCCATGTTCCTGACCCTCTCCGGGTCGGGGCTGGCCATCATCTACGGCAAGTACTTCATCAAGCCGGTGGTGAGCCTCGGGGTGTGGGAGAACTGGATCTGGTTTGCCAAGGTGTTCCACAACTATGTGGGGCCGCTCTTCTTCCTCTGCCTGATGGGGGTGCTCATCAAGTGGTTCCGCCACAACATCGTCAACATGGTGGATGTGCAGTGGTTCATGAAGTTTGGCGGCATGCTCGGCAAGCACAAGGGAAGCCACCCCTCGGCGGGCTTCTCCAACGGTGGCGAGAAGGCGATCTTCTGGTTGCTGATCTGGTTTGGCGGCATTGTGGTGGCGACCGGGTTGTTCCTCGATTTCCCCATCTTCGGCCAGCTGCGCCGCCAGATGGAGTGGGCCAGTTTTATCCATATCGTAGGCGCCTTGATCCTTATCTGCGGCTTTATCTTCCATATCTACATGGGCCTGTTCCAGCTGGAAGGGGCGCTGGAGGGGATGGTGACCGGCGAGGTGGACGAGACCTGGGCCAAGGAGCACCACGACCTCTGGTATGAAGAGGTGAAGCACACCCTCGATGAGCCCAAGGCGGGGAAATCAAGCTGATGGTCGACAAAGAATAAAGAGAAGGGGCGCTGCGGCGCCCCTTTTGATGGCGGGTCGATGGTGATGGCAAATTGATTGAACGATGCCGCAAACGGCGATGGTTTTTTGGGCCACCTTGAGCAACAGTAACAGGGGTTCCATTCACACAAGGGATGACAAATGATGAGAAAAGCATGGCTGGCAGCGGTATGTGCATCTGCGCTCTTCGGTGGTATTGCGGGCGTGGCGCAGGCGGCTGACGGGATCAAGACCCAGCAGGTGCAGTTCAAGAAGGGGGAGTCAGGGGCGACTATCAACGGCACTATTCAAGGTAGCCAGACCCTCGATTACAAGCTGACGGCCAACAAGGGCCAGAGCATGGTGGTGATCCTGACCGGCAAGCCCTACTTCAATATTTTGCCGCCGGGCAGCAAGGGGGAGGCGATCTTTGTTGGCTCGCGTGACGGGAACAACTTTGAGGCAACCCTGCCTGCCAAGGGCACTTATACCATTCGGGTCTACCAGATGGGGGCTGCCGAGAGCAGCAAGGCCAAGACGTCGTTCAAGCTGGAGGTGGGCATCAGCGGCTAATGCCGGCCGCTGACAAGCATCACAGAGGTGGTGGCCACAAAGGGCCGCCACCGTTGTTTTATCCCCTCTGTTTTTGCCTCGCCAAGGTCAATATTCCCCCCGGGCCAGCCGCTCGAAGTAGCGCTGATAACGTCCGCTGGCGATGGCCTGCTGCAACAGCTGATTGAACTGATCCCGCAGTTTGGCTGAATCCGGCATCTTGCGCGGGAACATCACGAAGCTGTCGTTGCGCAGAAAAGGGGTCTGACTGTGGGTGATGAGTGCCGCGCTGGCGGGATCGAGCTGGCTCTGCAACTCGGCCAGACCGACTCGCAGCTCTTGCGGATAGAGGTCGATCCGCCCGCGCAGCAGCTTGCCGAAATTCTGTTTCACGTCGGTGACTTTCTGTTGGGTTACCTTGCCATCGGCCACCATCTTGTCCAGCTCGGGCCCGTAGCTATAGGCGATATCGCCCCCCAACCGCATGCCGATGATCTGCTCAAGGCGCTCGGCTTGCAGTTGCCGTGATTTGAGGGAGAAGAAGACAAACTGCTCCTGCAGCACCGCTTCGCTGAACAGAAAATCCTGCTCCCGCTCCGGTTTGTGCATCCAGACGGCGGTGGCGTCGTAGAGCTGGCTGTTGGCCGCCAGCGAATAGACCCGACCCCAGGGGGCGAAGTGGAACTTCACCTCATAGCCCGCCTCCTTGAACAGATCGCTGATGAGGTGGGCCACTGGCCCGTGCTGTTTTGACTGCTCGGAGACAAAAGGGGGCCATTCACCCACGATGATGTTGAGCACCCGGCCCGGTGCGGCGAGAGCCGACTGGCAGGTCAGAAATAGCCACAGAGCAAGCAGCGGGATCAAGCGCATGGCAGAAAGAAGGGGACGCAGGCTGGCAGAGGCGAGGGCATCAGGTCACTCCCGGCTGTGATGCGGTGAAAGGGGCTGGGTTGCCCGCAATGCTAACATGAGTCTCATTCCTTGCCGTGGAAATTTGTCTCGCCGGGGCCGCCAGACGCCTATTTTGGCCGCAGGGTATGCCCAAGCTCACAAAACCGATCGAGTAAACGTCATATGATTGATTTCATTATGAGTCTTGCTCTCCTGCCGAACGGCAATTTCACGTAAATCAAAGAGAATGACTATGGCTACCGGACAATATCTGCTGTGGAAAGATGCACAGGGACAGGATTTTCGCCCCGTTGCACTGACCGGCACTGATCTGCTTAACAATCGATACCTCAACAAGGGCACGGCCTTCACCGAACAGGAGCGGGCCGATTTTGATCTCGATGGTTTGCTGCCGCCTCAGGTACAAACTTTTGAAGCCCAGCTCGAGCGAGTGTATGAGGGGTTCAAGAGCGCTTGCAGCGATATCGAGAAGTACCAGAACCTGCGTGCCCTGCAGGATCGCAACGAGACTCTCTTCTATGCCCTGTTGTCACGCCATGTGGAGGAGATGACTCCCTATATCTATACCCCGACCGTGGGCAAGGCGTGCCAGGAGTTCAGCCACCGCTTCCAGAAGCCGCGCGGCCTCTACATTACCCCGGACAACGTGGATGACATGGGCAGTCAGGCCCGCCACTTCGATGCCAAATCGATCCGCATCATAGTTGTCACCGACAGCCAGGGCATTCTGGGGATCGGCGACCAGGGTGTTGGCGGCATGGGGATCCCCATCGGCAAGCTGGCGCTCTATACCCTGGGGGCCGGTATTCACCCCGCCTGCTGCATGCCCATCGCGCTGGATGTGGGCACCGACAACCAGAAACTGCTCGATGATCCCATGTATCTGGGGCGCCCGCACAAGCGCATTCGCGGCAAGGAGTATGAAGAGTTCATCGACAAGTTCGTACAGGGGGTCAAGCGCCACTTCCCCAACGCCGTGCTGCAGTGGGAAGACTTCAGCAAATCCAATGCTTTCAACAATCTGGCTCGCTACCAGCAGTCACTGCCGTCATTCAACGATGATATTCAGGGCACCGGTGCCGTGGTGCTGGCCGGTATCATCGGCGCGGTCAAGGTCAAGGGGGAGACCCTGGGCCAGCAGAACTATCTGGTCTACGGCGCTGGCGCCGGTGGGGTTGGCGTCGCGGATCAGATCTGCGCGGGAATGATCCGCGAGGGGATGGATCCGCAGGCGGCCCGCGATCGCATCTACATTCTGGATACCCAGGGGCTGGTGTGCGACAACCGGGACGGGCTCGACGAGTACAAGCGTCGCTACGCCAAGCCGGGGCTGCTGCTGGCGGGCTGGGATACCGAGGTGCCCGGCAAGGCCAATCTGGCCGATGTGCTGCGTCATGTGCCCATTACGGTGTTGCTGGGTACCAGCGGCTCGGGCGGTGCCTTCCAGGAAGAGCACATCCAGCTGATGCTGAAACATTGCGAGCGCCCCATGGTATTCCCGCTCTCCAACCCCACCGCCAACTGTGAAGCGCTGCCGGAAGATATCTACCGCTGGAGCAAGGGCAAAGCCATCGTTGCAACCGGTAGTCCGTTCAAGGATGTGAGCTACGAAGGGCAGGATTTTCGGGTCGGGCAGGGCAATAACGTCTTTATCTTCCCTGGTGTAGGTCTGGCGGCCATCGTCAGCCAGCTCCGCGAGATTACGCCCGATGTCTTCACGACCGCCGCCTTTGCGCTGGCCGAGTGCGTGAGTGAGGTGGATTTGGCGAAAGGGGCCGTTTATCCCCGCATTCGCGAGCTTCGCAGCATCTCGGTGCATGTGGCGACCGCCGTGCTCAAGGATATCGTGCGCCGGGATCCCTCCCACCCGCTGATCGGTCAGGATCTGCAGCAGCATATCCTCAACCACATGTGGGAGCCGGTTTACCTGCCCTATCGTCGGGTATAACCGCGTATTCACCGCCCGGATAGCGGATCGGTAAAGATGACAAGGGGGTAGCGCTGCTACCCCCTTTCGTTTACCCCGTGGCATTCACTAAGTTCGCAATGGCCGCCAGCGCCCTTGCTGATTGCGACAGGCGGTATCCTGCCACTGCTGGCTCGCCTTGCCGATATAGAGCTGCTCGCGATAGTCGCGACACCACTCCCCGCTGGTATGGCGGAAGGTGCGCAGCGGCGTGACGCTACCCGAGTGACGATTAGCCGGATTGAACCAGGTGAGGCTCTGCCCTTTGGTACGGGTTTCCAGCGCCTTGGCGAGAGCCTGATTGGCCAGTTGAACATCTGCCTTATCCATTTGATGGTAAAGCGGCGGAGTGTCGACCGTGGCGCAGCCAGCGAGGCCGAGCAGGAGGAGTGTTAGCAGATAACGCATCATGGTTGCCCCTGTTGGCGAAAACCGTTGTTGAGCAGCGCCCGCTCCTGCTCATCGGTAAGCACTTGCTGGCGATCATCGACCGTGCCATCACCCCTGAGCTTGTTGCCATTGGCATCGACGGCATCCACACCGTTGTCATCGACCGTGCCATCGCCCCTGAGTTTGTTGCCATTGGCATCGACGGCATCCACACCGTTGTCATCGACTGTGCCATCACCCCTGAGCTTGTTGCCATTGGCATCGACGGCATCCACACCGTTGTCATCGATGGTGCCATCGCCTCTGAGCTTGTTGCCATTGGCATCGACTGCATCCACGCCGTTGTCATCGATGGTGCCATCGCCTCTGAGCTTGTTGCCATTGGCATCGATGGCATCCACACCGTTGTCATCAACGCCATTGCCAAACCCGCGGCCACCCCCATGGCGTTCTCCCCCTGCATGTTTTTCTCCACCAGCATGCCGTTCACCTCCACCATGCTGCTCTCCGCCGGCATGCTCGCCTTGGCCGCCACTGTCATCGCTGCCACCGCCGCTGTTGCCGCCACCGCCGCTGTCGCTGCCACCGCCGCTGTTGCTGCCTCCGCCGCTGTTGCTGCCTCCGCCGCTGTTGCTGCCACCGCCGCTGTTGCCACCACCACTGCTGCTGCCCCCACCACTGCTGCCCCCACTGCCACCATCGCCATCTTTGTTGTGAACGATCAGCTCATTGGCGATGTAGCTGTGGCTGCCATCGAGCAGCAGATTGAAGAGTGCGGTAGTGGGAGGCGCCTCGATCCAGCAGAGTGACTCAACCAGCAGTAATTCCGGCTGGGATTGCAGGGCCAGATTGCCCGTCACCATGACAGGTGCCGGGCGACACATTATCTGCATGCCGGTAAATAGCGGCAGCACTGCCAGTTGCGGGTTTTCGGTTCGTGTCATAGCCGGTGAGATGGCTGCCCAGCCCCGCGTGGTCAGCAGAGGGTGTTCTGCGGTAAAGAACGGGGGCAGATCATTGATCCCGTAGAGTCTGCGTTTGCCCAGTATGACCCGTTCGACCGCCAGGATCCGGTTACTGCCGCCGTGTTGATCCAGCACTCGTTCACCGACCCGGAGCGTCTCTATGGGGCGGGTGGAGCCATCGGCCATCGTGATGCGAGTGCCGGCGATAAAGCAGGACTTGGCATAGGCCTGATTCATTTGCCACTCATTGTGGGCGAAATCATAACTGAACGGGTTTGCAAACAGGGCGAGTGCGATGGCCGAGCCAATAAGCAATCTGCGCTGGCTGGCCTTGAATGGGGGCTGTGACATGGGGACTCCTTGTCCATCTTGATTCACAGGATCCATTATAGAGCGCCCCCTGGCGGTGGCATCTTTGACCATGAACACAATAAACATGATGGAAAAACGATTGGCGTTCGTCACAATAATGCGTAAAATCGCATACTCGATGCTTGTAGCAACGAATCCCGCCTAAAAAGCCAGTTTCATGCCCTTCCCAAGCAGTAAAAGGTAACAGGTGACGCATTTGTGTTCATTTTGTGCCTTGAAAAAGTCTTGTGATGACTGAAAAGTGATAAATATCCCCATCAGTTATCAAAAAATTAAGGACATCCATGTTTTCCTTAGTCAAGCAAAGTGTCGCCGGGCTGCAAATCCTGTTTGTCGCCTTCGGTGCCATGGTTCTGGTGCCCCTGCTCACCGGACTGAACCCCTCCATGGCCCTGCTTGGCGCCGGTGTGGGCACCCTGTTGTTCCAGCTCTGCACCCGCCGCCAGGTCCCGATTTTCCTCGGTTCCAGCTTTGCCTTCATCGCTCCCATCATCTACGCCACCCAGACTTGGGGATTGCCATCCACCATGTTTGGCCTGTTTGCCGCCGGTTTCATGTATTTCATTCTGGCTGCGCTGATCCGGGCAAAAGGGATGGGTTTTGTGCACAAATTGCTGCCCCCGGTGGTGATTGGCCCGGTGATCATGGTGATCGGTCTTTCTGTGGCTCAGGTTGCCTGCAACATGGCGATGGGCCGCGCCGGTGGTGAGCAGGTGGTTCCTGCGGGGACTGCGCTGACGCTGGCCGGTATCTCGCTGGCGGTCACCCTGATTGCCGCTGTGTTCTGCAAGGGGTGGATCAAGCTGATCCCCATCCTGTGCGGTGTGATTGCCGGTTATGTCTCGGCGGTGTTTATGGGCCAGGTGAGTTTCGATGGCATGGTGAACGCCCCCTGGCTGGCGCTGCCCCACTTCGAAACCCCGGAGATCAACTGGGCTGCTGCGTTGTTCATGTTGCCGGTAGCCATCGCCCCCTGTATCGAGCATATCGGTGGCGTGTTGGCGATTGGTGGCGTGACTGGCAAGGATTACACCAAGGATCCGGGTTTGCACCGTACGCTGGCCGGTGATGGCATCGGCGTCTGCTTCGCCGGTTTCATCGGTGGCCCACCCGTGACCACCTACGCCGAAGTGACCGGTGCCGTGATGATCACTCGTAACTTCAATCCGGTCACCATGACCTGGGCTGCGGTGTTTGCCATCATTCTGGCCTTCTTCGGCAAGTTCAATGCGCTGCTCACCTCCATCCCGATGCCGGTGATGGGCGGTATCATGCTGCTGCTGTTCGGATCCATCGCTGCCATCGGTCTCAAGACGCTGGTGGAATCCAAGGTGGATCTGGGGCTGTCACGCAATATCGCCATCGTCGCCGTGACTCTTACTGTCGGTGTCGGTGCGCTGGAGATGAAGATTGGCGACTTCGCGCTGGCCGGTGTTGGCCTGGCCTCCGTTGCCGCCATCCTGCTCAACCTGATCCTGCCTGCGCACTCCGAAGAGGGTGTGATGGACGCGGCCAAGGATTGAGTTTCACCAGACGTTCACGTTGACTTGTAGAAGGCCACCTCGCGGTGGCCTTCTCTGTTTCGGTTCTCTCGCGCCACTTTTCGGCTATGCGGAGCTCATCTGGAATCTAATTTGGAAGCAGATGAGGGGGTTAGCGCTCTCATTTGACGTATCTCTTTTCGTGACCTTAGCTAAAGGACAGGTTTGGCTCTGAGGTCTCCTCGAGCAGTATGGGAAAATGGATGTTGGCGTTTTCTATCATTTCTCTCCCAGACCTTGGTCATTAAACGATGCGCTTCTGCTTCGCCACAGCGCTGTTGTATGGCAGAGGTTTATCCGCCCCCTCCACACTCCCCTCATGCTGCCCTGGCATGTTTCCACCTCGATTTGTCGTGAGCCTCCCCCGCCGATTGCGTTTCGTTGCGCACTGGCAAAATCCGGATCTGTTTGCTGCTGCACATGGGTGGGCGGCGAGCCGTGAAAGCCGGCATGACCCCAGCGGGTCAGATGTGCACCGCCATCGGTAACGGCGGATGTTCAGGGATGAATGGCAAGCAAAGCGAGGTTGCAATGAACTATCAACTGCTGTGGAAAAGTGCAATTTTTTCAGTCTCTTCCATGATGGCGATAAGCGCAGTTCAGGCTGCGCCACTGAACGTGATGACCGAGGATTACCCTCCGTTCAACATGCAGGGGGAGGGGGGCAAGATTGTCGGGCTATCGACCGAGGTGGTCGAAGAGCTGCTCAAGCGTGCCGGCGTCGAATACAAGCTGACCCTGATGCCCTGGAAGCGGGCGTATGAAGATACCCTCAGCACTCCCAACACCGCACTCTACTCCACGACTCGTACCCCGGAGCGTGAGGCGCTGTTTAAATGGGTGGGGCCGCTGGTCAATAACAACTGGGTGTTCTTCTCCAGCTCGACGGCCAATATCACAGTCTCTTCACTGGAAGAGGCCAAGCAGTATTCGGTGGGGGGCTATAACGGCGATGCGGCGGCCGAGTATCTCAAGGCACAGGGATTTGCCAAGTTGCAGCTGGCAGCCAATGACACCGCCAACGTGAAAAAACTGGAGGCCGGTCGTATCGATCTCTGGGCAACCGGCCAGTATCTGGCGCCCTATCTGGCCAGCAAGGAGAAGGTGGCCTCACCCAAGCCGGTCTTCGTGTTCAAGGAAACCCAGATGAGTTTGGCGTTTAACAAGGATACGCCCGATGAACTCATCAACAAGCTCAACGAGGTTCTGGCAGCCATGAAAGCCGACGGCACCATCGAGAAAATCAACGCCAAGTACCAGTAAGTTGTACTGTTCCTGCTGCCGTTAATACCGGGAGGAAGTCATGGATTGGAAAAGTCTGAAGTTCAGGATTGCCGTACTGACTTCCCTCTCGGTGAGTCTGCTATTGGTACTGTTTGGTGGTTATAACTACAGCTCGGTGAGGGAAGAGAGCTACAGCAAACAGGCTCAGCTGGTCGAGCAGGCGATCAAGCGACTGCAGCTCTCCTTGCCTGGCCCTTTGTGGAATTATGAGTCGGCCTTTATCGAGGCATCGCTCAAATCCGAGCTGGCGGCCGATATGCTCAGCACACTGCTGGTGGTCAACAAGGAGAAGCTGGTGGCCGGGTTTGCCCGTGATGCAGCGGGCACTATTTCCCCTGTAGCGGCCATACCCGCCGATACGGCGGCCTATGGTGGGTATGATCTGGTCTACGACGACAGCGGCCAGAAAAATACCGTGGCCAGATTGCTGGTCGAAACCAGTGATGCGGCCATTCAGGCCAACTTGCGCCAGCAGTTGATCACCACTGTCTGGCAGATCCTGGTACTTGATATCTGTATCATTGCCTTGTTGATGGTACTCATTCATCGCAATGTGCTGAGACCACTTCATCAGATGAATCTGGCGGTGTTCGATTTGGCCAGGGGAGAGGGGGATCTGACCCGGCGTCTCAAGATCCTCCGTCAGGATGAGATGGGCGCGCTGGCCACCAACATCAATCACTTTATTGCCAAGCTTCAGGAGATGGTGGCCGAAATCAACGAGCTCTCTGCTGGCGTGCTGCAGACCGCGGAACGTTGTGACACCCTTGCGGCGGATACTCGGGGCGCCAGTGATGCCCAGCAACTGGAGCTGGATCAGGTCGCGACTGCCATTACCGAGATGAGCCAGGCGGTGCAGGAGGTGGCAGGTAATGCAGTGAAGACTGCTACGGCGACCGATGAGGCCAACCTTTATGTCGAGCAGGGCTACAATCTGGCCGGTCATGCCAATCAGGCGATTCATCAGCTGGTGGGAGAGGTGGAACGGGTGGCGGGGCTGATGCGCTCCCTCTCTACCGAGAGCAGCAGCATCGGCAATATTATCGAAGTGATCAATGGTATTGCCGAGCAGACCAATCTGCTGGCGCTCAATGCCGCCATCGAGGCGGCGAGGGCTGGGGATCAGGGGCGCGGTTTTGCGGTGGTGGCCGATGAAGTGCGAACCCTCTCGGGGCGCACTCGTCAGTCGACCGAAGAGATCAGTGCCAGCATCAAACGGCTGCAACAGGCGACCCAGAATGTCGGTGCCGGGATGCAGTTGAGCCAGGAGCAGGCCTCTCGTGCGGGAGCCGAAGCCGCCGATGTACAGGTATCGGTGGAGAAAATTAAAAACCAGGTCAGTCTGATCCGCGAGATGAACATGTATATTGCCCAAGCCTCGGAAGAGCAACACTCGGTAGCAGAGGCGGTGAGCCATAGCGTGAACCGGATTGCCACCCTTAATAGCGAGAGCGCGGCCAGGGTGGTGCAAGTGGCTGAAGCCAGCAGCGATTTGCGCCAGCTCTCCGGTCAGCTCGATACCCTGCTCAAGCTGTTTCGGGTCTAGAGAGCACATACGCCCTGCGGGGGATCCTCGGTGCGAGCGGTGGTCGCGATCACGCGCGCAACGGGGGGTCGTGGTGTTCTCATATTCTGCCATGCAATCCCGGATCGATATTTTCCCTTTACGGGCCCATGCATGACAGTCTGGAGAGCTGTTGTCTACTCACGACACAGCTTGCACCAGGGACCGGTGAGCTCGCAGTACCCGGTCTCGTCGCCATGCTGCCAGCCAAGCCGATGATAGAAGGCCACGGCCGCCGTATTGCGGGTTGCCACCTTGAGTGATGCCGTGCGGGGATTATTTGCCAGACCATGTTCGAGCAGCGCTCGCCCAATCCCCTGACCATGCCAGTCGCTCGCAACGTACAAATGATGCACAAAGTGATCGGGTTGCCATACGGCGATAAATCCGCAGAGCGTCCCCCCTCGCTCAGCCACCCATATCTCTTCTCCCCGGGTCTGCTCGATAAAGTCATCCAGGTGAAACAGGGAGGGGTCTACCCAGTGAAAGGTTTGTCTGCGGCCTTGTAAAAACAGCTTGGCCAGCGGGGTGATATCACGTTCTTCCATGCGCCTGATCATCATGCTCTCCCAAGGGCGGTCACTGTTCCCTGTTGCACGCGGGCAAGGTTATCTGGGGCAAATGACAAGGGTGTGATTAAGGGCTGTCCAATACATTTGTCATGGGGCTATACTGCCGAAGTCCCCTGTATGGATGGCGTGAGGATTGTTGATTTATGGACAATAAACAGATTGAAGGCAACATTTTTGTTCCGGCTCATATCGATGACGTGTGGCACGCCTGGACGACAGAGAGTGGTCTGCGCAGTTTTCTGGCTCCCGAGTGTTTGATGGTAGCCGAACCGAATGGCCCCTTCGAAATCTACTTCAGGCCGGATGCTCCACTGGGTGAACGGGGCAGTGAAGGGTGCAGGGTCATGGCCGTCATGCCCTATGATTTGCTCAGCTTTAGCTGGAATTTTCCGCCCAGCCTACCCCATATTCGTCAGCAGAAGACTCAGGTTTGTCTGCGCTTTGTGCCGGAAGGGCAGGGCACTCGCCTCTACTTCCTGCAAACCGGTTGGGCCAATGATCCTGACTGGAATCAGGGGTATGCCTACTTTAGGGAAGAGTGGCTGGAGACCAGCCTGCCACGGCTGCAGTACCGCTTTACCCACGGCCCCATCGACTGGAACAACCCGCCCGACAAGGCACAGCTGAAGGCGTTGTCCCAGTAGTTTCGGGGCACAGAGATAAAAAAAACCGGCCAAAAGGCCGGTTGAAACAGTTCAGGCTTGTCAGGTGACAAACGTATCCAGCGGATGAGAGTCGCTTTCCACTCCTTGTGAAGTACAACCCTCTTGGTTACGTGCCACTACTATATGCCATCCACACTGAATCGATGCTGAACCACGGATGTTTCAGTTTCACTCCACCTTACAATCAGATGGTAATCCCCATCGACTGGCGCAGGTAAGCGCCAGCGCCGAGCAGGCCAGGCCCTTCATGGGTGATCAGGAATACCGGAATATCCTTGAGGTAGGATTTGAAACGGCCCTTGTCTTCAAAGGCAACCCGGAAACCGGAACTGGTGAAGAACTCCTGGAAGCGCGGCACTATCCCACCCGCAATATAGACGCCGCCAAAGGTGCCCATATTGAGCGCCAGGTTGCCGGCAAAGCGGCCCATCAGCACGCAGAACAGGCTCAGGGTGCGGCGGCAATCCAGACACTCGCCCGCCAGCGCACGTTCGGTAATGTCTTTAGGGGCGAACGGCTCCGGCTCACGACCATCGGATTTCACCAGCCCGCGATAGAGATTGACCAGGCCCGGGCCGGATAAGAAACGCTCGGCCGAGACATGGCCCAGTTCGCCACGCATCACCTGCAGCACCGCATCTTCCTCTTCGGTGTTGGCGGCAAAATCCACATGACCCCCTTCGCCCGGCAGGCTCAACCACTGATCGCCCGCCTTGACCAGATGCGCAACCCCAAGGCCGGTGCCCGCTCCATAGATAGCGATGGGTTTGCCAGCCACCGGTGCGGCGCCGCCCAGCTGGATGCGATCCGATTCGGCCAATACCGGTACCGCCATCGAGACCGCGGTAAAGTCGTTGATTACTTGCAGGCGTGCCAGCCCGAGATTGTTCTGCATCTCGCTGATGGAGAACTCCCAGCTGTGGTTGGTCATGGCGACCCAGTCACCATTGATGGGGCAGGCGATGGCGATGCAGGCTTCAGCCACCTCGACCTTGTGTTCCTCCAGATAGAGGCGAACCACGGCTTCAAGGCTGGGATGGGCCAGACCTGAGTAGGTCTTTGCCTGAGAGATAGTACCGGTGGCCAGCTCACACAGGGCCAGACGCGCATTGGTACCGCCGACATCGCCGACCAGCGCATGGGTATGCTGCATAACAACTCCTTCGTTACAGGATGGGGACGACTGTGGTGTCCCGACATTATTGTTGGATTATGACGGCCCATTCTATCCGAGCTCAGGCTCACTCACCCGCCGGATCGATACAAACGTGCGCCTGCTCACAGTGTTGTTGCTTTGCAACATTTGTAAGCGGTTTCACAGCGAGGTGACGTTTTGTAACGAAAAGTACGAAATAATTAGAGATGAGTCATACTTTGTACGGCAGGCGTTAGTTGCGATAACCGCTTGTCTTGTATAGTCATCAGCTTGATTGGAAACCTGCTTAGCCGTAGATTTAGTGCAAAGACACTGAAGCTAAATTACAAAAACGTCTGGTGGTGATGATGAATACCCTTGATAAAATTACGAACAACCTGGAAAGTTTCAGTAAATCAGAACGCAAGGTTGCCGAGGTGATCCTGGCGTCTCCCCAGACCGCCATCCACTCCAGCATCGCCGCCCTGGCCAAAATGGCCGACGTCAGTGAACCGACCGTCAACCGTTTTTGCCGTCGCCTCGATACCAAAGGCTTCCCCGATTTCAAACTCCATCTGGCCCAGAGCCTGGCCAATGGCACTCCTTACGTCAATCGTCATGTGGAAGCAGAAGACGGCCCCGATACCTACACGGCCAAAATCTTCGAATCCACCATGGCTTGTCTGGATGCCGCCAAGAACAGCCTGGATATCTCGGCCATCAACCGCTGTGTCGATATCCTGACCCAGTCCAAGAAGATAAGCTTCTTTGGTCTTGGCGCCTCCTCAGCCGTTGCCCGCGATGCCCAGAACAAGTTCTTCCGCTTCAATATCCCGGTGGTGAGCTTTGACGATATCGTCATGATGCGCATGAGCTGCATCAACAGCAGCGAAGGAGATGTGGTGGTGCTGATCTCCCATACCGGCCGCACCAAGGCGCTGGTCGAGATCGCCGCGCTGGCGCGCGAGAACGACGCCACCGTCATCGGCATGACCGCCAAGGATTCCCCACTGGCGCGCGAGTGCAACCTGGTGCTCTCCATGGATGTGCCGGAAGATACCGATGTCTACATGCCGATGGCTTCCCGCATTGCGCAGCTGGCGCTGGTGGATGTGCTGGCAACCGGATTTACCCTGCGCCGGGGGATGAAATTTCGTGAAAACCTGAAGAAGGTAAAAGAGGGATTGCGCGAATCCCGCTTTGAAACACCACACTCTTCCTGAATCGTCGGGGGCTTTGGCCCCCGACTGTCTATGCCACCCTCCTTGGTGTAGTCTTGATGTGGTATTGTAACTTAATAACAAAAACCACCCGGATGGTTTGCAAGCGGGTGCATCGAGCCATCGGTTTGATGGGGCAGAATCTCAAGTTATCTCAACTTCATATTGGAGTCTTTCATGCCTAGACGTACAAAGATTGTAACCACACTTGGTCCGGCCACCGACCGCGAAGGGATCCTCGAAGGGATTATCCGCGCCGGCGCCGACATGGTGCGGATGAACTTCTCTCACGGCACTCCTGAAGATCATATCCAGCGCGCCAATCAGGTGCGTGACATTGCTGCCAAGCTCGGCCGCCACGTTGCCATCATGGGTGACCTGCAAGGCCCGAAAATCCGTGTATCCACCTTCAAGGATGGCAAGATCTATCTCGCCATCGGTGACAAGTTCGTGCTGGATGCAGCCCTGGGCAAGGGTGAAGGCTGTCAGGAGCAGGTTGGTATCGACTACAAGAGCCTGCCAAATGATGTGGTGCCGGGTGACATCCTGCTGCTGGACGATGGCCGTGTACAACTGAAAGTCGAGAGCGTCGAAGGCACCCGCATCCATACTACTGTGACCGTGGCGGGCCCTCTCTCCAACAACAAGGGCATCAACAAGAAAGGGGGCGGTCTCTCTGCGCCAGCCCTGACCGAGAAAGACAAGGAAGATATCAAGACAGCCGCGCTGATGAACGTGGATTATCTGGCCGTCTCCTTCCCGCGCTGCGGTGATGATCTGCGTTACGCCCGCGAACTGGCTCGCGAAGCTGGCTCCAATGCCAAGATCGTGGCCAAGGTCGAGCGCGCCGAGACCGTCGCCACCGATGAGGCGATGGAAGATATCATCCTCGGTTCCGATGCCGTGATGGTTGCCCGTGGCGATCTGGGCGTCGAGATCGGTGACCCCGAGCTGGTTGGCGTGCAGAAGAAGCTGATCCGTCACTCCCGTCGTCTCAACCGTGTGGTGATCACCGCTACCCAGATGATGGAATCGATGATCAACGCGCCGCTGCCGACTCGTGCAGAAGTGATGGACGTCGCCAACGCCGTGCTGGATGGTACCGATGCGGTGATGCTCTCTGCCGAAACCGCTGCCGGTCAGTTCCCCATCGAGACGGTCACCTCCATGGCGAGCGTCTGTGTCGGTGCCGAAAAGCACCCGAGCCTGAACGTCTCCAACCACCGCATGAGCTACACCTTCACCTCGGTGGAAGAGGCGGTTGCCATGTCCACCATGTACGCAGCCAACCACCTGGAAGGGGTCAAGGCGATCGTGGCGCTGACCGAATCGGGCACCACGCCGCTGCTGATGTCCCGTATCAGCTCCGGTCTGCCGATCTTCGCCATGTCCCCCCACAACAAGACCCTGGCCTGGGCCAACCTCTACCGTGGTGTGACCCCGGTGCTGTTCGACGGTGACGAGACCAAACCGGTCTACGAAGTGTGCCGCGACGCGCTGGCCGTGCTCAAGGATAAGGGGCTGCTGCAAAGCGGGGACATGGTACTGCTGACCCACGGTGACAAGATGGAAACCGTCGGCAGTACCAACACCTGCAAGGTGATGATGGTCGAATAAGCCCGTCCGGTTTCACAGTGTTCAACAAGGCTGCTCCTCTCTGATGAGCAGCCTTTTTATTAACGGCTGTCGCGCTTTGGCGGGATAAACAGGACTCAATGATTGCTTAACCGGATTCCCCTTCCGATAATGCGGGAGTGATTTTCACCGGGTAGCCCGTTGTAGGGGATCGCACCGGGTAACCCAGACACTCGACAATACGGGAGTGAAAAAATGAACAAGCGTAACTGGTTGCTGGCCCTGTCACTGACGTTGGTGGTGTCACCCAGCCATGCCGACTGGGAGAAACTGAAGGCTGCCGCCGCCGATCTCGGCACCGCCGTGAGTGAGACTAGCAAGGAGGTATGGCAGGATGTCAGCGACTTCTCCAAAAAGAGCTGGGCCTCCATCTCTGCCTGGGGTGAAGAGGCGTTCAATACCGCCGGGGTCTGGACCGACAAGAGCATCGCCACTGGCAAGGAGTGGCTGAAGGTAGCCGACAAGAAGCTCGACGAGATGCTGGAGCCCAAAACCCCGCAGGAGGCGCGGGTGGCGCTCAACACCATGGCCGACACGGCACTGGTGCGCCTGTTCAATGAACAGCCTTCAGCCAAGTTGCTGTTTGACAAGGCGTATGGCTACGCAGTATTCGATTCGCGCAAGTTCTCCCTGATGCTGCATACCAATCAGGGCGCCGGGGTGGCCATCAATCGCAAGAGTGGCAAACACACCTATATGAAGATGTTTGGCGCGGGGCTGGCGGCCGGTATCGGTGGCAAGTTCTATCAGCAGGTGATCCTGTTTGAAGACAAAGCCAGATTCGATGCCTTCGTGACCCAGGGTTGGGAGGCCACTTCCGAAGTGGGCGTGGTAGCTGGCAAGGAGAGCGCCGAGCTTACCGCCAAATACAACGGCGGCATGGCCATCTACCAGATCGGCGAGAAGGGATTGCTGTTCGATGCCAACATCTCCGGCTCCAAATACTGGATCGACAAGGATTTGAGTCAGTAACCATTCAGGCGGTGAGCCCTCGGCATTTGCCCTGCTCACCGTGCGGCAGTTGCAGTCAAAGATCGCCCGCACTCATCCTGCGGGCGTGCTTGTTTGTGGTGGCGTGATGCGGGTGTTGGATGGCAAAGCGCCTTTTCCCGCGCGAATGCTGGGGACAAAAAGCCATCGCTCCCCTTGGCCGCAACCGGTATAATGCGCGACCCGAATTTTTCCAGGTGTTCAAAATGCAGCCGGTACCCAACCTTTTCTCCTATCCCCGCTATTGGGCCGAGTGCTACGGCACGGCGCCCTTCCTGCCCATGTCCCGCAAAGAGATGGACAAGCTCGGTTGGGACAGCTGCGACGTCATTCTGGTGACGGGGGATGCCTACGTGGATCACCCGAGCTTCGGCATGGCGGTCATCGGCCGCATGCTGGAGGCGCAGGGCTTTCGGGTCGGCATCATCGCCCAACCGGACTGGTCATCGAAGGATGACTTTATGCGTCTGGGCAAACCGAACCTCTTCTTCGGGGTGACCGCGGGTAACATGGACTCCATGATCAACCGCTACACCTCCGACAAAAAGCTGCGCCACGACGACGCCTACACCCCGGGGGATGTGGGCGGCAAGCGGCCGGATCGCGCCACCCTGGTCTATACCCAGCGCTGCAAGGAGGCCTTCAAGGAGGTCCCCGTCGTCATCGGCGGCATCGAGGCGTCGCTGCGCCGCATCGCCCACTACGATTACTGGTCCGAGACCATCCGCCGCTCCATCCTGCTCGATGCCAAGGCCGATATCCTGATTTACGGCAACGCCGAGCGGCCGCTGGTGGAAGTGGCTCACCGTATCGCGGCGGGGGAGACCATCGACACCATGCAGGATATTCGCGGCACCGCCGTCATCCGCAAGGAGCCGCTGCCGGGTTGGAAAGGGGTGGATTCGAGCAAGCTCGACCAGATTGGCCGCATCGATCCCATCATGAACCCCTATATGGAAGGGGCCCCATGCTCGGACGACGCCACCGAAGCGGCACCTGCCGCGCAGGAAGCCCAGCCTGTGCTGGTGCAGCCGCCCAAGCCCAAGCCGTGGGAAAAAACCTATGTGAAGCTGCCGGCGTTCGAGCGGGTCAAAGAGGACAAGGTGCTCTACGCCCACGCCTCGCGCATTCTGCACCACGAGACCAACCCCGGCTGTGCCCGCGCCTTGGCGCAGGCTCACGGCGATCGCATCGTCTGGGTCAACCCGCCCGCCTTCCCGCTCGAAACCGAGGAGATGGACGGCGTATTCGGCCTGCCCTACCAGCGGGTGCCGCACCCGGCCTATGGCAACGAGAAGATCCCCGCCTTCGAGATGATCAAGACCTCGGTCAACATCATGCGCGGCTGTTTTGGCGGCTGCTCCTTCTGTTCCATCACCGAGCACGAAGGGCGCATCATCCAGAGCCGCTCGGAAGAGTCGATCCTCAAAGAAATCGAAGATATCCGCGACAAGGTGCCGGGCTTTACCGGCGTCATCTCGGATCTCGGCGGCCCCACCGCCAACATGTACAAGTTGCGCTGCAAGAGCCCCAAGGCCGAGCAGACCTGCCGTCGCGCCTCCTGTGTCTGGCCCACCATCTGCCCGCACATGGACACCGACCACAGCCCGACCATCAACCTCTATCGCAAGGCGCGCGACCTCAAGGGGATCAAGAAGATCCTGATCGCCTCCGGCGTGCGTTACGACATCGCGGTGGAAGATCCCCGCTATATCAAGGAGCTGGCTAAGTACCACGTCGGCGGCTACCTCAAGATCGCGCCGGAACACACCGAGGAGGGGCCCCTCTCCAAGATGATGAAGCCGGGCATGGGCAGCTACTACCAGTTCAAGGAGTTGTTCGATAAATACTCCAAAGAGGCGGGCAAGCAGCAGTACCTGATCCCCTACTTCATCTCCGCCCACCCGGGCACCACAGACGAAGACATGGTCAATCTGGCGCTCTGGGTCAAAGAGAACCGCTTCAAGCTCGATCAGGTGCAGAACTTCTATCCGTCGCCGCTCGCCAACGCCACCACCATGTATTACACGGAGAAAAACCCGTTGAACAAGGTGAGCCGCACCGGTGGCGATGTGTTTGTTGCCAAGGGCGAGCGCCGTCGCCGTCTGCACAAGGCGCTGCTGCGCTACCACGACCCCGCAGGCTGGCCGATGATCCGCGAAGCCCTGCTCGCCATGGGCAAGGGCCACCTGATTGGCAATGGCCCGGGTTGCCTGGTGCCAGCGGAAGGGCGCAACGAGCGCGCCGCCACTGGCAAAGGCATGAAACCGGCCCTGACTCGCCACAGCAACATCAGTCACCAGCGTGGCAATGGTGCAGGCAACAAGCCGACGGGCGGCAAGCCGGTGGGTTCCCAGCTGCAGAAAGGGGCGGCTAATGGCAAACCGGCCGCACAGGGCGAAGGCAAGAGTGCTGGCCAGAATGCTGGTAAAAGCAAACCTGCCGGAAAACCTGCCCATAAGGGCAAGGCGCCAACCCGCGCTGGCTCTGCCAAGCCGGGGGCAAAACCCGTAGCTCAAGGCGGCAAGCCTGCGGCTAAAGGCAATGGTGGCAAGCGACCGGCACGGTAATATTTCCTGATTGGAAATCGATAGAAATAATAAAGGCGACCGGATGGTCGCCTATTGTTTTAAATATATTTTTCTGTCAAGCACAGGAACTACTTGAACGACCTTCAATTCTTTGGTTTTCTTTCATTAAACTAATATCTACCAAACGAGGGGTTACATTTAGATTTGTTGCAATAGCTCTGATTTGATTTAGGTATGTAATATAGTCGCGAGTGCTCAAGGATTTTCCACTTGGCTTTTTTGTCACTATTTTCATGCGGTGTAAAACTTGCCAAGCATGTAGATCAATCACACCGTAGCGATTCGAATCAAACATTGTTAAAAATGCTGAAGCTGTTGGAACTGCAACACCATCTAATGTGCATAACGTATCTATTCTTTTTTTATCACCATGTAATTTATTAAAGGCTTGAGACATCACTACATTTATTTTTTCTGTGCTGTTTTTATTTTGCAATGTTATTTTCCTTGTGCTTTTCCAACGGCATATCTCAATGAATAAATCCTTTGAAAAATATTTGTTTTTTATTTCATTGCTGAGTTTTTTTTGCAAGCTAATAAATGATTCATCAGGCTCGACAGTTAATAGAAATCTCTCTATTTCAGGATACATAAGCCTCCTTCATATATAAATTGGATCAAGAAAATCTTAACCTGAGCCACCACATTTCTGTGTGAGGCTTAGCACCACCAAATATTACGCTGCTGCCCACGGCAATTCAAACGGAGCTGCCTTAGTGAGCGTGAATGGAGATAATCATCAGAAATTTATCATTTTTCTGCACAAAATCCCCCTGTCGGTCGATTACGAATGGTTGTTCCATCTGACGACGAGACGACTCTGTGCTGGCAGGGATGAGCGCTCTCAAAAAGAAAATAGATCAGGGATTCCCACCGTTTTGATGACAAGCCGTCAAGCTGGGTAAAGGGAACGGAAAGCCCGTCGCGCAAGGCGCAGGCCAGAATGCTGGCAAGAGCAAACCGACCGGCAAACCCGCCCATAAGGGCAAGGCGCCACCCGTGCCGGCTCTGCCAAACCCGCCGCTCAGGGCGGCAAGCCAGCAGCGAAAGGAAATGGTCCCAAACGACCGGCGCGTTGATATTTGCTGATTAGCAGCGCGATAGAAATAAAAAGGCGACTAGATGGTCGCCTTTTAAAAAAATATATTTTAGTTGTTAGGAGGAAGTTAATTGCGCTCTGTTAAAAACATATCCTCGCTCTAAAATTTCTTTGTCATTATTTTTAGCGATAACAATTTTTTCTCTCTCCTTTCGCCATTCTATAACGTCTATACATTTGGATAACTCAATATTCCAAGCCTTAGATACAACTTCAGATATGAATCCACCACAGGTTAAGTTAAAGTTCCATTGCTCACCGGTATAATCGTTAATGCTATTAAATCTTTTGCTGTGATATATACTTGGCACACTACTTATAGGAGTGAAGAAAATATTTTTTTCATATATCAAATTATCAAAGTCATTTGCTCTGTAATTATAAAAGAAATCATCAACAATGATTATTTCGTCTTTATCTTTAATTATGTCTTCTATCTCAACAGAGTTGATGTATTTACCTTCAAAGAAAGCAATAGGCAATGAACCTGGGTTGCCATTTAGCATTCTTACAACTTGAGATATATACATCTGCTGTTTTTGATCATATAGTCTAGTTGCTAATTGTGCTTGTTGAGATACCCATGCAGACATCGTTTCTTTGCTGGCAACGAGAATGGAGTCATTTCTTGCCGCATTTGTATTTTTGCCAACTAGTATTCCACTTATACCAGACATTTTTGTTTCTACAAGGCCGCCTACAACCATACAGCCCATTAGATTATGTGTGTCACCTCTCATTGTTTGAGACAGAAATGCACGACCTATAATTTGCATTGAGTCATCGTACACAAATTGAATATTTTCGGCGGCCATGTGTAAAAAGTCAGCAGCACACTCAATGTCTTCAAAGTACTGATGAGTAAGTGATGCTAGAAGGGTTATAAATTCGTGATTTGAACACTTAATCCAGTTATCTTTTGGTATGCGCTGAACATTGTCCTTTTCAGTGATAACTAATTCAACATCTAAAGCTGGCGCAATAGCAGTGCATAGTTCACATAATGTTAGTGTTTTTTGGGAGATACTTCAAAAATTTTATTAAAGTTTTTTATATTGTTTATGGTTATTCTGATTTTAGTACCGCCATCAATTAGGTATTCATGTGGCATGGCATTTCTAATAATAGGTCTTGCATTTAATCCACTTCGAAATTCTATAACATGAGTATCCTCTTGTGCTTTGTTACACTTCCTGGTTGTTATTGTAATATCATCACCGATCATAAATGATGAAAAAAAACCAATTCCATATTTTCCCGTTGCTTTTATGTCTTTTGCCATAAGCCCAGGGTGCTCTTCTAGCATTAGTTCAGAACCCCAATAGCTATTACCAAAATCAAATAAATAATGCTTAATAACCTCTAATGACATCCCGATGCCATCATCTTCAACTTCTATATATTTATTGTCATCTTCTACATATACCGAAATTTTAATTGAACCCCATTCATCACTCCGATTTTCTAGTTTTCTTCTAGCTCTTATCGCATCTGAGCTATTTTGAATTAACTCTCTTATCGGTACGCTCATGTCTTTTCCATATAACTCTTCCCCTCCAAGATTTCTGATTATTTTAGGAAGATCGCCTATGTGAATAAAGGCGTCAATAGGGGTCCAGTCTTCGCTCTGAATCAAGGATGAAAGTCGCTCAGGGGATTCAATGCCAAATACACGTTTTGCTTTAAATCTATTCATAGACCGGTCTGCCAGAAGAGCATCTGTTTGACGCAGTTCTTTATCAATCATTTTTAGAGCTTCATAACATAGCCACCACGATGACGCTTCTGAAGATTTAAACGAATAACCACTGGTATAAAAAAGGCTATCTTCTGATAGATACGGTTTTTGTAGTTTTTCTTGAAAACACCAATGTTCATCAGAGGTTGGTGATAATTTTCTTAGTGTTCTTAAAAATTGAGGTGCTCGTCTAGAATCGATATGTGATGCATCTGAAACACGTATTATGCATGCTAATTTTAGAGGGTCTATTGTCCAGTTTCTAGGGCACCAACTCGGTGCTCCAATAACTCTTGAAAATTCATTCTCTAACTTAGATATATCCCACCAGTGACTATGCGCAATTCTTCCAATGACTCTTCCAAAAGATTGGCGTATCTCTGGATTATCAATTAGAAAAATGTCTCCAGCTGTACTTTTCCATGCATTCAAAGCTAACTTTTCAGCTGAGCTAGCATGTAATTTACGGAGTACTGTGGAAATGACATATTCACGAATGTTTTCTGGTAGCTGATTGTGTTTACTTGATGTGGGTATGGGGATATCTAATTGTTTGCACTTTTGAGCTATAGTGTCATTCCATAATTGTAATTTTTCTAGTTCTATTATTCCTTGAGGATAAGCGGCCAAAGACATCGCAAGGTCATGCAGTAAAAATGCTCCTCCTAGTATAAACCCCTCCACAGGATTTAAATCATAATCAACACCACATATACAATCAGCCATTTCCCACAAAGCATCTATATGTGTTATATCGTGCACTGTGTAATCAGGGAGGCTTCTGCTTATTTCATTTGCCAAGGTTATTACGTTAGCTCTGAAGGATAGAAACGACTCTTTTAGTCTATTTATTGCTAATTGATTTTCAATACACTGCCGACCTAGAGTGTTTTTCCATATGCCCGTTAATTGGTAGTTATCCATGATTTTCTCGGTAAATGTAATGGTGTGGTTATTTATATTGGGCGAATCTGTGATACCTATCTTTCTGTGTAAGGCGTAACGTCACCAAATCTCACACTGCCGCCCGTGGATTACAGCTTCCAATATGCTCCCTTGACCCGCGCTGGCAGCAACCCATCGCAGTTCAACAGGTTCTGAATGGCCATGGTAAGCCAAACGAAACTGTCGAGGCGAGCCTTAAAGTGACTTAACTATCAGAAATTAATCGTTTTTTGAGCTTGATCAGCAAATGGCACCAAAGGCTGCATTTTGGCCATGTTGATGACTGGCAAGCGGGGAAGGGGAGTGAATCGGGGCGACCTGCTGGTCGCCCCTTGTGATTGCCATATCCGGCGTGCGAGGGGCTAGCCGTTATAGCCGTAGCAGCGCTTGAGCTCCTCGAAATCGTAGTAGTGGCTGCCGCTTTGGTAGGGCTGGCAGCCCGTCTTAAAGGCGATCTCCTTTTCGTTGTAGAGCATCTTGACCAGCACCTGCCGCTGCCCGTTCTGGTAGATATCCCATTGAATATTGGCGGTATAGGGGGAGACCCAGCCGCCGCGCCACTCGTTGTTCTGCTGGCTGAACAGCTGATCCGGGCTGGCCCCCTGACGGCTCCCTTCCAGCTTCATCAGGGCGGCGAGGGGGATAATGGCTTCGGCGTGGGCAAAGCGCAGGGTGGCCCGTCGGCTCTGCTCGCCCTCCACCACCTGACGCTGCACCTCGCCAAACAGGCCGTCGAGCAGCGGCTGGGCAATGGCGTAGGGGGCATTCTGGTTGGCAAAGCTCGGCCCCTTCTCGTAGAAATCTTCCGCATCGGAGAGGTAGGAGAACCAGGCAGACTCCTGTGGGGTGAGGAACTGCTCCAGCGCCCAGGGTTCGCTGCCCTGTGCCTGCGCTTCGCGGATCATGCCGGGGCCGATGATAAAGAGGTTGTAGAGCATCAGGGCGGCATCCACTTCGTCGCGCACATAGGTCATGCCGCCATCCTCCGGGTTGACGGCGACAAACTCGACGCCGCCCGCCAGATAGTCGACAAAGCCCTTGCTGTAGATACGCTCCAGCATGCTGCGGGCCATCTCTTTGGTCTTGCTCAGGTTTTTAAGCTGATCCAGCGCCCTTGCCAGTTCGGGGGCCGGGGCGATTCCTGCATCATCGTCACCGATAAAGCGCTGGTAGCTCTCATAGGCGGGCAGGTAGCGGGCGTAATCCCCCTCGGGCGTGGTCTTGTGGAAGTAGAGCTCGAACTTGTTGACCAGCTTTTTGTCGATCTTCGAGGGGTCATCCTGCGTGAGGTAGCACTGCGCCGAGTCACTGACATAGTTCACGCCGCGCTTGAGACTCTCCATAAAGTAGAAGGCGCTTTCGTTGGCCCTGTCCTTGCCCGAGGTGACCACCTTGATGCAGTGGGGCTCGCTGCTGTTGAGCAGGGTCGGCAGCCGCGCCGCCAGCCGGGTGGCGAGGTTGGCGTGCTCCTCCTTGCCCAGCGCCGAGAGCAGTCCATAGCCCAGTTTCTGGTTGGCGGCCGTCACCAGATCGACCTTGCCTCCCAGCCCCTGCCCGAGGGTGGTGAGCGCCCCCTGACGCTGCGCCTCTTCCCATACCAGCTTGGTCAGCACGTCATATTTCGGGCTGGAGAGGGAGCGCGAGCCGTGGCGCGCCACCATCTCGGTAAAGACCGGGCTGAACCCCTGGGGCGCTGGCTCGTAGCTCTCCGCCTGCTGCTGCGGGCTGTAGACCGCTTTGGTGCTGTATTGATAGGCCGTTTTGCCCTGGCTGTCGGCAGACGATTCATTCTCTGACTGGCAGCCACCAAGCAAGACCAGCGAGACGGCCAAAGCCACATAAGAAGAGCGCGGGAAAGTCATGATGTTCCTTATCTATCCATATGAAAAATAAGTGAAAAACTCTATGGCTTGAAAATGACCGCGGTATGTCAGCCAGATGACAGGCTGATGACTTCTGATAAAGCAGTAAGCAAGGGGAGAGAATCTCTTTTTCGGAACCCCCACCTTGTTGATGCAAAAAGCCCCGAGAGCGGGGCGCTTTCGGGGAAGAGGAAAAACATCGACAAGACATTACAAAGGCATTCGGTTCACACCTGAACCGTATCAGGCATCGACATAGAGCACTTCATTTTTTCGGGACACCCACCTTTTTGACAGTGGCGTAGGGCTGTTCTTGACTTAAGAGGTCACCGTTGAGGGATGTGCCATGACCATTGCCCGTTCACGTCAAATCAGCTTGCAGGATACGCCTTACTACCATGTGGTCAGCCGCTGTGTGCGGCGAGCCTTTCTGTGTGGTGACGATGCCCATTCTGGCCAGAGTTATGAGCATCGGCGTCAGTGGGTGGTCGACAAGTTGGGGCAACTATCGCGGCTGTTTGCAATTGGCATTTGTGCTTATGCGGTGATGAGCAATCATTATCATCTGGTGCTCAAGGTGGAGCCCGATACCGCAGCCAACTGGAGTGAGCGGGAGGTGGCTGAGCGCTGGGCGGCGCTATTCCAGTGGCCGCATTTGGTCAGGCGCTGGTATCAGGGGGAGATGTTGATCGAGCCTGAGCTGGCTGTCGTGCAGCAATTGCTGGCCCAATGGCGGGAGCGGCTTCACTCCATAAGTTGGTTTATTCGGCTACTCAATGAAAATCTGGCCCGTCAGGCCAATCAGGAAGATGGTTGCAAGGGCCATTTCTGGGAGGGGCGCTTCAAGAGTCAGGCTTTGCTCACCGAATCCGCCTTGTTGGCCTGTATGGCGTATGTTGACCTCAATCCGATACGAGCTGCGTTGACCGATCGGCCAGAGCAGAGTGAATACACCAGTATCAAACAGCGCCTTGACGCGCCTGCTACTACTGAGGTTTTGCCACCACTTTTGCTGCCGTTTGCCCGCCAGGGTAAGCCTGAAGAGCTGCCTTATGCCTTCAGCGACTACCTGATGCTGGTTGATTGGACTGGTCGTGCTATTAGGCCCGACAAGCGGGGTCATATTCCGGCCCAATTTGGACCCATTCTGGAACGATTGGGACTCGATGCTGTTCGCTGGTTGAAGCAGGTGACGCTGTTCAGGCGACAAGGGATCAGAGTGGTGGGAGACAGAGATCAATGTCAGCAGTTTGCCCGCCACTGTGGCCAGCGACGATGCCATCAACCAAGGCTGTGATAGATTTGCATCCACCCTGCTGATAGCTCCGGGTATTGCACATAGTCCAATAAATGGCTGTGCAGGGGCTGTTGCTTTCTAAACCTGGCAATCTCTCCCACCAGCCAACTTTTGCAGGCATCAGTTCGGATACCTCCCCTTATTGGGCCTGCAAGTAGCCTAGTAGTGGCTTGCTCCAAAGATGGGTGTCCCAATTTCTCCCGCTCCAAAAGGTGGGTGTCCCAATTTGATTCCTTCCGTCGGCCATCGCCGCCCTCGGCGATTTTCGCAACGTGGAACTGACCGGAACGCCGCAGCAGTTCGAGGTGGTGGTTGGCAGACACCGCAAAAGTCAGGGCAATCTCGCCATCGAGTGGCTGGCCGAGGTGATCAAGTCGGTCTGCGATCTTGCCATGCCTAAATAACGTCGCCGTTTGCACAGAGCTGCGCACGCCAGCCAGTTTGCTAACGGCAGGCTGGATCTGCGGGACAAATCCTGCGATGGTGCGGGCAGTTATCCGCTTGTCCCGTTATCGAGTGAAAAGGAGTTGAGATGCGCATTGCCATGATTGGTCTGGGGGATATCGCCCAAAAAGCCTATCTGCCGCTGCTGGCGAGCGACGAGCGGGTCACCCCGCTGCTCTGTACCCGCAATCCGGCGGTGCTGGAGAAGCTCGCCCGCCAGTATCGGGTCGCAGAGTGCTTTACCGATGTGGCGGCCATGCTGGCCAGCCGCCCCGATGCCGTGATGATCCACGCCGCCACCGCCGTTCATCGCGAGCTGGCCGAGCAGTGCCTGCGGGCAGGGATCCCCACCTTTGTCGACAAGCCCCTGTGCGACAATCTGGCCGAGGCCGAGGGACTGGCCAACCTCGCCATCGCGCAAGACTGCGCCCTCTTTACCGGTTTCAACCGCCGCTATCTGCCCGCCATGGATGCTGCCCGTGCCCAGCCGCTCACCGAGCTTAACTGGCAAAAACACCGCTTCGCTCTGCCGGGCAAGGCGCGGGATTTTCTGTTCGACGACTTTATCCATGTGCTCGACAGCCTCTGCTTCTATGGCGCCGTGCCGGGCGGCGACGTTCATGCGGTATTGCGCCCCTGTGCGCAGGACAACAGCTTGCTGGCCGGGGTAAGCGTCAGCTGGCAGAGCGGCGATCGTGCCATCAGCGGCAGCATGAACCGCAGCGCCGGGATCACCGAGGAGCGCATCGATGCCTACGGCGACAACCTCTCCCTGCACCTTGAGAACTGCACTCGCGGCATTCTCGCCCGCGATAAGCAGGCCGAGATGCTTAGCCCCAACGACTGGCAGCCGGTGCTGGCCCAGCGCGGCTTTGCCGCCATGCTGGAGCACTGGTATCAGCAGGTTGAAATCGGCAAGGCGGATAGCGAGCTGATCGCCTCCTACCTGCACGGTCACCGGCTGGCGGAGCAGCTGGTCGCGCTGGCTGACAAGCGGGGATAAGGCTGGCTGGAAGTGCGCGTGGCATGAATGCGCGGTGCGTGAGAAAGATGCATGAAAAACAACGGGGGCCGCAGTTGCGGCCCCCGTTGTTATGGGATGAGATGCATGGGATCAGATGCACTTTACCGGCTTGGGCAGGCCGCCAATCTTGGTCGCCTGCTTGGCGGGCCCTTCCGGGAACAGCTTGTAGAGGTAACGGCTGTTGCCCTTCTCGGGGCCGTACTGCTTCTCCATCGCCTTGACCAGCGCACGGATGGCGGGGGAAGTGTTGAACTCCAGATAGAAGGCGCGCACAAAGCGCACCACTTCCCAGTGCGGCTCCTCCAGCTCGATCCCCTCCTGCGCGGCCAGTACCAGCGCCAGCTCCTCGCTCCAGTCGTTGCTGTTGAGCAGGTAGCCCTTGGCATCGGTCTCGATGAGTTGGCCGTTGAATTCCAGCTGATGTTTTTCGGACGCAGACATGAGGGCTCCTCGCTAATGGGGCTATCAGGATTGGGCGGGCATGGTAGCGCCTTGATCCCCGGTGAGCAACCGACTCTCGTTGGCCAGATGCAGCAGCTGATCCGCCAGCTCGCTGATCAGGTTGAGCTGCTGGGTCAGCATCAGCTGCTCCTCGCTGCTGTCCGGACTTATCACCGGGCACTGACCTCCGATGGAGCTGGAGGGGTTGCCCGCCAGATGGCCGGCGGCCTGCTCCAGGGTGTGGCAGATATGGTGGCGCACCTCATCCAGCCCGCTGATGGCCTCCAGCTTGTCGCGATGGGCCCCCAGCGCCGAAATGTAGGAGAGCAGGGCGTGGTTGCGCCAGGTGAGGGTAAAGCAGAGATCGAGGAAGCGGCGGCGCTTTTGCGGCTCTACCAGCATGCTCTGCCAGGCGGTGGCCAGTTCGCTGTCTGCCAGATGGGCGCTCTTGCGCGCCACCCGATAGTCGATGGACTCGTCCCGCTGCTGCTTGAGGCTTGCCAGCACCGCCGAGAGGTAGCGGGCGTTGGCCGAGAGCGAATTGGCGATAAGGGTCGGCAGCCGCTTGTACTGCCAGTCCGGCCAGAGCCAGGCCACCAGCCCGTAAGAGATCAGGCAGCCGAGCAGGGTATCGAGCAGTCGTGGCCCCAGAATGGCAAAGCCGATGCCATCGAGCAGATTGAACGCCATCAGCACGTAGAGGGTGATAAAGCAGACTGCGGCGCTGTAGTTGTTGCGCACCTGGGTAAAGAAGAGGAAAGCGGCCAGCCCCATCACCACCAGCTGGACGTGCAGCTCGGGAAACAGCCAGAGCACCGGAATGCCCACCAGTATGCCGGCGAAGGTGCCGAGCATCCGTTGCACCAGTCGGCGGCGGGTGGCGCTGTAGCTGGGCTGGCAGACAAACAGCACGGTCAGCAAAATCCAGTAGCCCTTATCCATATCAAAGGTTTGCAGTATGCCGTAGCCGATCACCAGCCCGAGCGACAAACGCAGCGCGTGGCGAAACACCATGGAGTGCAAGGTGAGGTGCTGCTTGAGCTGGGCCAGCAGCGGCAGGCGGGGCGGCCGCGCCAGCGCGGGCAGATCCTGCTCCGGCTGCTCGGGGTTTTGCAGCGCTTCGGCGCTGCCCAGCAACTGGTTGATGCTGGCCAGATTGCGGCGCAGGAATTTCATCGGCGTCAGCAGGGTTTTCGGGTAGTGCTGCTTGAGATTGGTGAACTCCAGCTGATCGCCGAGGGCCTCCAGCGTCCAGTGGATGCGCTTGTTATGGGCGTAGGGCTTGTGCACCAGAATGGCGTAACCGAGCCGCTGGCACGCCTCGGAGAGTTGCAGGAACACCTCCTGAAATCCTTCCAGTACGATGCCTTGCTTGAGCTCCGCTTCCAGTCGGCTGTAGGGGTAGTGGCTGGAGGTGGCGCGCTCGTGAATCTCCAGCGCCAGCAGATAGAGGCGCAGCAGGCTGGCAAGCTCGGGGCTCGCCGGATGGCGGCGGCTCAGGCGGGCGTTGAGGGCCGACTTGGTGAGGGTCAGCGCGCTCACCAGATTGATGTTGAGCTGGGCCAGATTGTGGCGAATGGCCTGGGCGCCGTGCTCGTCCGCCGGGAAGAAGCGGGACTTTTCCAGCAGGTAGCGGCCAAGGGCGAAGTAGCTCTGGGCCAGTTGCTCGTGCAGGGTCTTGTAGGGCAGCAGCCAGAGCCAGATAAACGAGACCAGCCCGTACCAGAGGGCGCCGGCGCCGAGCGCCAGCGGCTGGTAGAAGAGATCTGGCGCCTTGGCGGCCCCCAGCATGGTGTAGATGGCGATCAGCAGCGAGCCGAAGCTGATGGTGGCATAGCGGGCGCCGAGCGCCCCCACCATCACGAAGATAAAGGTGGAGCTGGCCAGCCCGATGGCAAACAGCCAGGGGGTGGGGTAGAGATACTGCACACACAGGGACGCAAACATGAAGCAGATCAGCGTCACGGCGAGGTTCTTGAGCCGTCCCCACAGGCTGTCGTCGGTTTCGGCGATGGCGCCCGCCACTACTCCGAGGGATAGCAGCACGGTGAGCTGGATATTGCCGGTAGCCAGGGTGAAGGCGAGCAGACCGAGAATGGCCAGCAGCACCTTGAGAGCGAAGTAGATGTGACTATCGGTCAGCAGTCGGCGCAGCAGGCCAGAGAGATCCATCGGCATGAGACAGGTGAAACCCTTGATCGAAACGAGAGCGAGATAGTAACCCGCCAAGCGTGAAGTGGCCCTGATCCAAATCAGGGCCACTTCGCTTCATATCCTTGATTTACAACTTATCCTGACAGAAAGAGGAGCCAATAAAAACCCCGCCGAAGCGGGGTTTCTGATTAGTTGCGGTTGCCGCCAAGCAGGCTCAGCAAGCTCAGGAAGATGTTGTAGATGGAGACATACAGGGTGACGGTGGCAGAGATGTAGTTGGTCTCGCCGCCGCGCACGATCTGCTGGGTAGTCAGCAGGATGGCACCGGAGGAGAAGAGCATGAACATGGCGGACAGAGCCAGGCTCAGGGCGCTCATCTGCAGGAAGATGTTGGCAATCATGGCCACCAGCAGTACCCAGAAACCGACGAACAGCATGCCGCCGATGAAAGAGAGGTCACGCTTGGTAGTCAGGGCATAGGCCGACAGACCGAAGAAGGTGAGCGCGGTGCCGCCAAGGGCGGTCATCACGATCTCGCCACCACCATTGTTCATGTACATGTTGATGATGGGGCCCAGGCTATAGCCCAGCAGACCGGTCAGGGCGAAGGTGAAGACCAGCCCCATGCCGTTGTTGCGATTCTTCTCGGTCAGGAACATCAGACCGTAGACACCGATCAGGAACACGGCCCAGTGCAGCGGCGGCATGTTCATCACGGTAGCGACCCCCGCCACCACGGCAGAGAAGCCCAGAGTGAGGGAGAGCAGCATATAGGTGTTACGCAGTACCTTGTTGGTATCGCGTACGGCACTTTGGGTGCCAGTGTAGATAGAACGGGTATCCATCTTGGGTGTCCTCTTGATGTCCGGGTGAGACGGCGAGCAGCCGCCTCGTGATCGCTGTTTGTTACTGCATGTTTACGCATTGTATGTAGAACAAATAGGGATGACGAGGAACAATTTCAAGCCACCTGCCATTTTGCTCCCGCACACTATCCCACAGGAAATATGTATTGCATATGAACAAGGGCTTAGCGTAGTATGCACGCCGTTCGGAGGGGTGGCAGAGCGGCTGAATGCACCGGTCTTGAAAACCGGCGATGGGCGACCATCCGTGGGTTCAAATCCCACCTCCTCCGCCATATTCAAAGAGAAAGCCCAAGCGATTCAATCGCTTGGGCTTTTTTGTATCTGCGGTTTTTACCGGTCCACCTGATGGCCTGCGGCTATTGCCACTCCCGATAGCTGGCGAGGCGGTAGCCGCGCTCGGCGATAAGGGCGGGCAGGGACGGGTCGGTCAGGATCGCCAGTTCGTTGAGGCGGGGCTGGCAGTAGGAGCTGCCCTGCATTTCAAGATCGACAAAGGAAGGGTGGCACATGATCTCGAGCGAATGGGCCCCCAGTTCACTGGCCTCATCGAGCAGTTGCAGCAGGCTGGCTTGGGTCAGCTGCGCGCCGTAGAAGCGGTCGTCGAACCGATCGCAGCTCTGCGGGTGGGTGACGGTCAGGCCGTGGCGGGCTATTTCGCCCCGGTCGATGCGAAGGGGCAGGCCATGCGCCTTGGCGAAAGCCTCCACCAGCGGGTAGAGTGTCGGCAACATATGAACATGGTGGTGGCTGTCGATATGGGTCGGCTGCTTGCCGAAAATCGCGACAAAGCGCTGATACTGACTCGCCAGCTCACCGGATATCTCGGCCAGATCCAGCTCTCCCGCCTCGCTCTTGTGCCAGATCCCCTTGTTGAGCTCGCCCTGCTCGTTCACCAGCGAGGTGAGCGGCGTGAGCGGCTTCCCCCAGCTGAGCATAAAGTGCAGCCCGACTGGCAATTCGGGGAAGCGTTCGGCCAGCCAGGCGGCGTGTGCGATAGCGGGGGAGGTGACGATGGCGCTGGTGGAGCTGACGACCCCGTGCTCGAACGCCTCTACGATGCCGTAGTTCTGGGCGCGGCAGAGGCCGAAGTCGTCGGCGTTGATGATCAATCTTTTGCTCATGAGGATTCCCTTGCGGTTAAGCACCCCGCCAGTTCGGGCGGGGCGTGTTGGCCTCAGGCGAGGGCGTCGATGGCGGCGGCGAAGTTTGGCAGGTGTTCGCGGTGGGCCAGCAACAGCTCGCGGGCGACGATGCGGGCATCGTTGTCGGAGTGGATCAGCGGGTTGAGGTTCATCGCCAGCAGCAGGTCATCGAAGTCGCCACTGATGGCAGCCTTGGCGGCGGCTATCTCGAAGCTCTTGATGAGGTGCACCAGCCCGTTCACTTTGTCGTCAAAGCGGGTGAGGCGCGGGTGGGGGATGGCACCGTCACGCCCGATAAGGCAGCTCATCTCCACCGTCCAGTCGGCCGGGATATTGGTGACATGGCCCTGATGGGGCACGATGACGTAGTGCTCGCTCTGCTTGTCGTTGTAGATGGCGCTGATCACTTCGCAGGCTGCATCGGAGTAGTAGGCGCCGCCACGCAGCTCCAGCTCCTTGGGCTTTTCGCACAGATCGGGGTTCTGGTAGAGCTCGAACAGCTTCTTCTCGACCTGCTGCACCACTTGAGCCCGGGCACCGCCCTTGTAGAACTCGCCCATCTCGATCCCCAGCATCTCTTTCTCCTTGAAGTAGTAACGCAGGTAGGAGCAGGGGAGCAGGCGCAAGCCGCGGATAAAACCGGGGTCGAACGGCAAGTCGAAGATGTTTTTGACCGAGCTGGCGCGGGTCAGGCTGCCATCGGCGACCCCTTCCAGCAGCTCGTCAAAGCGGGATTCGCCGTTGACCAGCACATCGCCGATAAAGACCAGATGATTGAGGCCGAACAAATCCATGGAGAGGTGATCATGCTCGGTGAGCTGGAGGGCATCGCGCACAAACATCTGCATACCGACCGGAATGTTGCACACCCCGATAAAGCGGCGGAAGTTGGTATGACGGCGCACCGCTTCGGTCACCATGCCGGCCGGATTGGTGAAGTTAATCAGCCAGGCATCCGGGCAAAGCGCTTCGACGTCGCGGATGATGTCGAAGATGACCGGTATGGTGCGCAGTCCCTTGAACAGGCCGCCTGCGCCGTTGGTCTCCTGCCCCAGCATGCCGTGGCTCAAGGGGATGCGCTCATCCTTCTCCCGCGCCTGCAACTGGCCGACTCGAAGCTGGGTGGTGACGAAGTGGGCGCCCACCAGTGCCTCGCGGCGATCCAGGGTTTTGTGCAGGGTCATGGGGATGCCCGCCTGACGGATCATCCGTTGGCAGAGGTCGAAGATGATGTTCAGTTTCTCTTCGCCAGCGGGAATATCCACCAGCCACAGCTCGCTGATGGGCAGCTCGGCATAGCGCTTGATGAAACCATCGACCAGCTCGGGGGTGTAGCTGCTGCCGCCGCCTATGGTGACTACCTTGATCTTCTCGCTCATAAATCCCTCTTTATCGATCTTTCTAGGTTTGATGGTGGCCGCTCAGTCATCAGGGTGAGAGGGGCCGCAGCCGCCTGTGGCAGGGGCTGGTGACAATGGATTGGTTCTCTTGAACCGGGTTGTTTAGGTCAGCAACTCGCTGGTCTCAGGCTGAACTTTCGAATTTCGGATAGAGATATTTGCGGTAACTGCCCGGGGTAAACGAGGTGAGCTTCTTGAAGTTTTTGATAAAGAGGCTGACGTCGTTGTAGCCGGTCTCGAAGGCGATATCGGCCACCGAGTTGTTGGTCACCTCCAGCTGCATCTTGGCGTAGTTGATCCGGATCTCGTTGATGATCTGCATCGGCGTCTTGTTGTAGTAACGCCGGGTGGCCCGGGTCAGATACTCCTGGCTCTTGCCACAGAGGGAGACCATGTTGGCCAGCGCATCCTCGGCAAAGAGGGGGCGATCGTGCATCCGCTCCACGGTTTCATGGAGCCAGAGTGGAAGATCATCGCTGGCGGAGGTGTCCTTGTAGTGACGCAGCCGGTTCATCACCGCGTAGGTCACCACTTCGAGAAATTCGGTCAGCGCCTCTTCCCTAAACCCCGGTGAGACCAGCACCGACTCGATGTAGCTGAGGAACTCGCTCTTGAGCGGATAGGCCTGTGAGGCGACGAAGTGTTCCGGCAGCAGGTATTTGAAGTGCTCGTCAAAATAGGTACGAGTGATCCCGACGTTGAAGATGCGGGTGGTGCCGAACTCGTAGAAGCTTTGATGGCGGGAGCCGAGTGGGATAAACACCACGTCCCCCCGCTCCAGCAGCACCCGCTTGCCGTTGACCTCCTGATAGTAACGACCGGTCAGTACCAGGGTGAACTCGTAGTAGTCGTGCTGGTGCAAACCGGTTCCGCTCACCTGTTTGTTGTAGATGAACATGTGGAACGGTTTGTTGTTAAACAGTTCGGTTTCCCGGATTGTTTTAACGCTCATGAGTCGCTTCCTGATCTGCGGGCCGATGACGGGGCCTCTCGCCCCGTCCGGAGGTTATTGGTTCTGCAGCTTTTCGTGCAGCTCGATCAGCTCGCTGATCAGCTCACGGGCCAGCATGGAGGTCATCAGGTGATCCTGGGCATGGACCAGCACCAGGGTGACCGGGATCTTGCCTTCCCCCTGATCGTCCTCGATCAGCTGGGTCTGCACCAGATGGGCGGCATTGAGCGCCTCGCGGGATTGTGCCATCAGCTGGTGAGCGGCAGCCAAGTCCCCCTCCTTGGCCTTTTTCAGCGCGGTGTAGGCGAGGCTGCGGGCCTGCCCGGAGTTGATGATGAGCCCCATTACCACCTCTTCCAGATCGTTGCTGGTGGTGGCCTCTTCAGTGATGTTGTCCAGATCGAACATGTGTCGTTCCTTGCGTAAATGCGTTAATTGAAACCGTTAATTAAAACCATGGTTGCGCGCTACCTCGGCAAACCAGTAGCCGCTCTTCTTGATGGTGCGCTGCTGGCTCTCCAGATCGAGGCGGACGAAGCCGTAACGGTTCTTGTAGGCGTTGAGCCACGACCAGTTGTCGATAAAGGTCCACAGGTGATAGCCGCGACAGGCGCTGCCCTCTTCCAGTGCGCGATGCAGCCACTGGAGGTGCTCGCGAATGAACTGGATGCGGTAGTCATCCTCCACCCGTCCCTCGGGACCGATAAAGCGATCTTCCCCTTCGACCCCCATGCCGTTTTCCGAGATGTAGCAGGGCAGGTTGCCGTAGTTGACTCGCAGGTCGGTGAGGATGTCGTAGATCCCTTTTTCGTAAATCTCCCAGCCGCGGTGGGGGTTCATCTTGCGGCCCGGCATCTCGTAGTAGTCGAACAGATCTTCCGGCGTGCGCGGTACATCCTGCCACGCCACCTCTTTGGCCTTGACCCGGCGCGGCTGGTAATAGTTGATGCCGAGGATATCCACCTTGCCGGCGGCGAGCAGCGCCTTGTCACCCTCTTCGATCTGCGGCAGCAAGTCGTACTGCTCTAGCAGCGCGACCAGCTCGGGGGCGTAGCTCCCCTTCAGGGCAGGATCGAGGAAGCTTTTGTTGAGCAGCAGATCCGCGATGCGGGAGGCGGCGAGATCTGCCGGATCCTGCGAGCGGGGATAGGTCGGGCTCAGGTTGAGGATGATGCCGATCTCGCCATCATGCTGGCAGGCGCGATAGGCCTGCACGGCACCGGCATGGGCCAGCGCGGTGTGGTAGGCGACGGTGGCCGCCCTACCAAAATCGACCACACAGGGGTAGTGGTAGTGGCCAAGGTAGCCGCACTCGACCGGCACAATCGGCTCGTTGAAGGTGAACCAGTGCTTGATGCGACCGCCAAACAGGTCGAAGCAGCGGGTGGCGTAGCGCACATAGGCGGCCACCACTTCCCGGCTCTCCCAGCCGCCACGCTCCTGCATGCACATCGGCATGTCGAAGTGGTAGAGGTTGATAAGCGGGGTGATCCCCTCGGCCAGCAGCCGGTCAAAGACGGCGTTGTAGAAGCTGACCGCCTCCTGGTTGATTTCGCCCACCCCGTCCGGGATCAGCCGTGACCAAGAGATGGAGGTGCGAAAACTGTTGTGCCCCAGCTGCTTGAGCAGCTTGATGTCGCTCTCGAAGTTGTCATAGAAGGTGGAAGTGTCGGTCGGGCCGACCCCGTTGTGGAAACGCTGCGGTTCGATGGAGAACCAGTAGTCAAAGATATTGGCGGATTTGCCGCCGCGGTTGGCGGCGCCTTCCATCTGCGGGGCCGAGCTGGCGCTGCCCCACCAGAAGTTATCCGGAAAACGATACTGCATGGGTTACTTCTCCAGGCTGTTAGGGGAGGAGTTTTGCTCCTCCCTTGCTGTCATTGGAATGGCTGTTATCAGAACTTCAGAGCCAGAGCGATATCCTCTTCGCTCTCCTCTTCTTCATCGATGACGTTCTGCGCTTTGTTGGCAATCAGCACGAAGGGGATATACATCATGGTCGCGACACCCAGGTTGAATATCGCCAGACAGAAGGCTGCCACGCTGCCGTTGGTGTTGAAGAAGGCACCCAGGCCGGTCGGCATGGTCCATGGCGCTATGTTGGTGATGGGCGGGATGATCCCGGCGTAGTAGGCCGCCATGGTGATCCCCATCAGTACCGGGTGCACCAGAATGAAGGGCACCAGCAGGATGGGGTTCATGATGACCGGCAAGCCGAACAGGATGGGCTCGTTGATCTGGAACAGACCGGAGGGCAGACCCAGCTTGGCAACCTGACGGTAGTCATCGCGACGGGAGACCATAAAGATGGCCAGGATAAGGCCAAGGGTGGCACCGGTGCCGCCGAGGAAGACGAAGGAGTCGGTGATCGGTTTGGCCCAGAAGTGGAACTGCTTGCCTGCCTCCAGCGCCGCTTCAACCGAGCCGTACTGGTTGTAGAGGGCGACGTTTTCCAGGGCGAAGGGGAACAGAATGCCGGATTCCAGCGCGGTGAGCGCCAGCATGCCGTGTACCCCGAAGAACCAGAGGAAGGAGGAGAACACCACATAGACCCAGCCGACCAGACCGCTCATATTGGACAGCGGCTTGGCGATGCTGTCCATGATCAGCTGGTGGAAGTTGGTGCCCGCATCGTTCAGCAGATAGGAGATGACCCCCATGATGGAGAGGATGATAAAGCCTGGAATGAGCGCGGAGAACGAGCGGGAGACCGAGGCCGGCACGCTGTCAGGCAGGGTGATCACCCAGTTGCGACGGACGATAAAGGCGAACATTTCGGCCACGACGATACCGATCAGCATGCCGGAGATGATGTTGGCTCCGCCCAGCCAGTTGGCGCCCACCGCATAGGCGTCGCCCACGCTGAACGGCGTGACGGTCATAAAGGCCGCTACCGAGAGCAGGCCCGATGCCAGGGGATCGCTCTTGCGCTCTTCGGCCAGCGCCAGACCGATAAAGAAGGGGGCCATCAGGGACATGATCCCCAGAGTGCCGTTATAGACGTTGCCACCGATGCTTTTGAGGCCGTCTAGGGTGGCGATGGTGGCAGGATCGAGCCGCACACCGATGGAGTAGAAGAAGGAGCCTTCGCCAAAGCTCAGAAAGACGTTGTTGATGAGAACGAACATGGCCCCGACCAGCGTCAGGGGCATCAGCTTGATAAAACCGTTCTTGATGGCGTTGACATGAGGTTGTTTGCCCAGCTTGACGGCAATGGGCAGTATGACCTTCTCCAACGATGCGATGATGTTGCTCACAGGGGTCTCCTTACTGCGCGAGGCTCTTCTTGATGGAGGCTACCGCCGCCTTCAGTACGCCGAGGCCATCGACCTTGCCGTAGAGCAGGGTGTCGATCACCTCGACCGGCTTGCCCGGCAGTTGCTGCTGGATCTCCGGCAGCATGTAGGCGATTTGCGGGCCCAGCAGCACCAGATCGGCATCCTGTCCCTTTTCGCCAGCCAGGGTCTCCGGATAGGCATCGATCAGCACCGGCACATCATATTTTTCCGCCTGCGCCTTCATCTTTGAAACCAGCAGTGAAGTGGACATCCCGGCAGAGCAAAACAGGTAAATACGCTTCTTTTCCATAACCCTTCCCTCAACGCTTGAAAACCAAATGAACAGATCGGTCGAGATGCGTGTCTGTCGTGCTAGCAAGACAAATCAATCATCTCCAGTTGACCTCATTGTATCTACCCATGGGTTTCATCTGGTATTTCGATACCTATATCAATAGTCTTTGGTTGACCATGGTTTTTGCCGTCGCTCACATTTTTGATGGGCAGGCGCAGCGGAAATGAGATGGGATGGGGCGCAAGGAGGATGTTTTCCTTGGTTTAATCTTTATTTTTCAGTTTGTTATTTTTGTGGCCTTAAAGATTGCTGCAAGTTGGCTGAAAAAGATCAATAACGGGTGCTAGCTCACATTTCACAAGGAATGCAACCTGATTGACATTCAGAAGGGCGGGGATGAGCTGCCACTTTTTCGACAAGGTGCTCGATCATTGACCATTGACGGCAAGTGGATTGGCGAGGGAGGCGGGCTTTTTCCACACTGAGCGGGTTGAAGGAGAGGGTGAACAGGCACCTTGCAGAGGTTATTGCGCTAAGTGAGAGTTGAATGAGTAAGAGCTGAGGGGGTCAGTGCAGTGAGAGGAGAAGGCACAAAGGGATAAACAAGCTGACCCCGGAGTGGCTCCGGGGTCGGCGGGATAGGGGTTAGACCCGCCCCTGATAGCGCAGGGGGAAGCGGCCCTGACTGTCGGGCTGTCCGAGGAAGGGGAGCCCTTGCTGCATCTGTGGTGGCAGTTCCGGGCCCGGCTTCAGGGTGCCCTGGAACAGGTATTGGCCATTGGGTTGCAGCTCGAGGCGACCCATGGTCTGTACCGCATCCGAGCCCTGCTTGAGTTCGGCCACCAGTTTGGAGTCGAGGCAGGTGAGCTTCAGCTCAGGATCGGCCAGATCCAGCTTGCCCGCCGGGGTATCGGCGCTGGCATTGTACCAGTCGAGGTTGCCGTAGAGGTTGTCACACCAGGGGTTGCCCTGGACAAATTGCTCCACTTTGAGCTGCAGCTGGCCGCTGACGGTGATCGGGATCGGCAGGCGCATCGGCACCCGGCTTAGCAACCAGGGGGCGGGGGCGTTGAGAGTCAAGTCCCGGCCGAAGGCGGCGCCATTCCAGCCGACAACGCCCTGACCATTGAGTCCGTTGCGATCGCCAAAGCGAATGGCCACTTCGGGTGCGAAGCGCAGCAGCGACCAGCCGTTGAGATCCCAGCGCAGCTGGTTCACCGATTCGCTGGCATATTGCAGTCGGGCGATCTGGCCATTCCAGAGGGTGCCGCTCACCCCTTCCAGTTTCAGCAGGTTGGCAACGTTGGCAGGCAGCGGCAGATAGCGCGCTACCAGCGCTGCAGGCAGGGTGGCCAGCAGGAAGAGCAGATAGGCTGTCAGAAACAGGCTGGCAATCAGGATGCGTTTTTTCATTGTGGACGACTCAACTGCAAACGTCTGACCTTGACCAGACCCGGGGCCAGATCCTCGCGGGCGATCTCGATGATTTGAACCTGAATGCCGTGCTGCTCCACCAGAGTGGAGAGCCAGAGCAGCAAGTCATCGAACTGGACCGTGTCGATCCACACTTGCAGCTCCTGCGCCTGGGGTTGCAGCCGGGCAATCTTGATCTTGTGGTTGAAGGCGGTGCGGTTGACCACCCCTTCCAGGGTGCCGCTGGTATCAATCTGGCGACCCGATCCACCCTGCATGGTCAGCACCTCTTCCCCCTTCTCCTTGAGCCAGGCGAGGGTCTGCTGCTGGTTCTGCACCTGCCGCTCCCGCTCCGCGATGCGGTTGGTGATGGGCTGCCAGACGCTCCAGTAGAAGAGACCGACCAGCAGCAGAACGCCACCTGCGGCCACCAGCCGCTGTTCCCGTGCGGTGATGCCGTGCCACCAGCTCTGCAATTTTTCCATCATGATGATTTACCCTTGAGCACCAGTGCGCCCTCTACCTTGCCCTCGGTGCTGCGCACCTCGCCTTGCTGTACCTCGAATTGCTTGCCAGCCAGCTCGCGGAACCGCTCGATCTCGGCAAAGCCGGGAGCGGTCACCTGCAGCCGCAGCTCGCGGCGACTGGCATCAAAGCGCATCACCTGCGGCTTGAGGCCGGGTACTTCAGCAAAGGTGGGGGCCAGCTCGGTGAGCATCAGCAGTACGCCGTTTTGCGGGGCTTGTCCCATCTGTTGCAGATGCTGGTTGATCTGGCTGCGCACGTTCACGATGCGGCTCTCACCCGGGAAGATGCGGGTATAGACGGCACGGATCTCCGCTTTCAGCGCCTTGTCCTGCTCGGTGAGCTGATAGAGTTGCACGCCGCGCTGGCCGAGGGCCACCAGCAGCAACAGACCGGCGGTGATGGCTACCTTGCGCCACTGCAACCAGTAGCGGGCATATTCGGTCTGCGGCCGGTAGGGGCCGGTCAGCAGGTTGGCGCGGCAGGTGAGGGCCCCTTTGGCCAGCAGCAGCATGGGCAGTTCGGGCTCGGCCGGCTGCCAGTTGGCCGCCGCAATGGCGGGCACCGGGGTGTGGCTGTGGATGGTGACCGGCTCGGCTTCGGTTGCCAGCAAGATAGCCAGCAGCGGTTCGTCAGCCACTATCCCCTGACAAGGGCCCTGGCGTACCAGCCACTCGCTGCCGAGTTGCAGCGCAGACCAGCCATCCGCGGCCTGTGGCAGCGCCAGCACATCGGGCAGCAGTTGCAGGCTCTTGAGGCCAGCGGCATCGAGCCAGCCGAGCCACTCGGCCATCTTCTGCCGATCCACCGCCATCAGGTCGACCTGTTGCCCTTCGTGGGCCAGCACCACCAGATGGAGCTCGTCCACGTCGGAGGCGATCTGCTCCTCCAGCAGGTAGGGGAGGGCTGCCGCCGACTGGCGGTTGTAGCGACCCGGCAGGGTGACGCGCCGGAAGATCAGATCGCTGCCCGGCACTAGCGTGACCACGGGGCGGCCACCGGCCCGCTCCTGCAGCTCGCCCAGGGCATCGGCCGAGGGCAGGGTGCCGGAGGCGATGATCTCCTGCTCCTGACCGGACCAGACCAGCCAGGCTACGGGTTGTTGTTTATTGGTCCCCAGTCGGATGACCAGACTTTCGCTCACGCATCTCTCTCCTGCGATACCGGTTTGCAAATGGCGTTGTGCGCCCTGGCAACCGGTGCGCAGCCCGCAGGCTGCATCCAACATCTCTCGTACCCGCGGGCGATGGCCTGCAGGTGCGCTGTTTATTCGGCGCCGCTACTGAGGCGGCGCAGCATCACCAGTTTATTGTCCTTGCCCCGCTGGAACAGGGTTTCGAGCCAGGCCCGGTTATCGCCGACCTCTGCCACGACTCGGGCTTCGAAGAAGTCGCTCTTGACCACCAGCGCTTCTTTCAGCCCTTTCACCGAATCGACCGGAGCGAGCATGTCTGTCATCAGCTTGCTCTCTTTCCACCCCTTTTGTGGCCGCTCGTTCAGCACCCGCTTGGCGTCATCCAGCCCGATAGTGCCCAGATAGAGGGCGACCAGCAGCTCGGGGCGCTGGGGGGCAAGGGTATTGATATTGATCTTCAACTTGTCGCTGGGCAGGGTGCAGACATAGGGGGCCAGTTTGGCATAGACCCTGGCCGTCACCCCGCGCACCGCCCTCAGCTCGTCCTTGCCCAGCATCCACTGGTTGGCGGTCAGATAGGGTGGCTTGAGCCCCTCGTAATAGGCGTCCTCTGCGCCAAGGCTGGATACCAGCACCGTATCCTTGTCAGTCCAGTCACGGATGGCATCGGTGAGCTGGGCCGCCTCGTAATCATCCATCGCCAGCTGCTTGAGCAGTTCGCGAAACACCTGCACCGGATAGGGCTGCTGCGCCAGCTCCTCGCCGCTCCCCGCCTTGGAGGCCACGCTCAGGCTGTTGAGGTTGAAGCAGGATTGCAGGTCGGTCACCTCGCCCTTGAGCTGGCCATCGTCCACCGGAAACACAGTGTTCTTGCGGGCCCAGTTCTGGCTGAGGTTGACCACCTCGGGGTTGTCCTTGAAATCCTGCGTCAGCACCTTGCTCACCAGCGCTTCCGCCGAGAGGGCATACCACCACGCCTGTTTGCCGGTGGTGATGTTGGCGGTGCGGCGCAGCTCAAGCTGTAGGCGGCCGCTCATATTGCTGGCGATGATCACCATTACCGAGAGGATCAGCAGCACCACCAGCAGCGCCATGCCGCGCTGGCGGCCGGGAGCGGCGAGATTAGCCCGCATTGGCGCCCCCTCCGTTCTGGCTGTCACCATTACCGCCATTGGTATTGCCGTTGCCGCCGTTGTTCCCGTTATTGCTGTTGTTGCCGCCCCCCTGGTCGGGGTTGCTGCTCTGGCTGTTCTCTTCGGCGCGCTGGCCACCGGCGCCAATCAGGAACTGACGGCGAATGGTGCCGTAATCTTCCAGATCCAGCTCCACTGCCAGCCCGTAGGGCAGCACGCTGCGCTGGCTCCACTCCTCTTTCCAGTTGCCCTTGTCGAAGAAGTAGAGGCGAAACGCCGTGATCCCTGTCAGCACCGGTTGGATGCGCGGCTCGGTGCCGATCACCGGATCCGGATAGAGGTAGCTCAGGCGCTCCAGCTTCTGATCCTTGAGTCGCCAGCCGACCCGCTGCAGATGGGAGCGGGGCAGCATGCCGTCCGGGTTGAGCCAGCCGCTGCGCATAAAGGCCATGCCCCAGTCATCGCTCTGCTGGCCGAAGCGGGAAGCCGCCAGCAGCACCTTGTTGTTCTCCCCCTCGATGCGGCCGCTGCGCGGCACCATCTGGGTGATGTCTCGCTCCAGCAGGGTGAAGGCGAGCTGCAATTCGTTGAGGCGAGCCTCCTTGCGCTTGGCTACCTCGTCGCTGGTGAGCACTCCCTGCAGCACCTGATAGGCGCCCATGCTGAGGCTGGCGAAGATGGCGATGGCCACCAGCATTTCGAGCAGGGTAAAACCGGCATGGCGGACGGGGCGGGGCGTGCGGGCGGATAGCTGGGTCATCGGCTGATATAGGTCCGCATCATGGCGACCGGGTTCTCGGCCTTGGCCTCGGTACGCACTTCCATATCGAGCGCCCGGAAGTTGTTGTCGGCGGTGGCGACGCCGCGATAGCGCCAGTACCAGGTGCTGCCCGCCATCTGCTCATCCCCTTCCACCCAGCTGTCACCAGGCCACTTGTTCTCGAGCTTCTGTTGCACCAGCTGGTTCTCTACCACCCAGGTGGCGAGTGTCTTCTGCTCCAGATAGTTGAGGGCCGAGAGGTGTTCGCTGGTGGTTTTCATTACCGCGAGACCCGCGATGGCAAAGACGGCCAGTGCGACCATGACTTCGAGTAGTGTCATGCCCCTGGCGTTCATTCGCTCACCTCTTCATCTTCATCGCCGGTGAGCAGGGTGAGGCGGCCGAACTCATCCCCTTTGACGATGCGGGTGTAGCGGGCATCGTCATCCTGCTGGGTAAAGGTGAGCACGAACGGGCTCAGCTCGCCGCCCGGGAAAATAAGCAGCTGCGGCGTGCGCTCCTTCTCGTCGCGCTTCTGTTCGGTTTTCTCGTCGGAGTCCGGCTGCCAGCCAAAGCCTTCCAGCTCCAGTGCCAGCGTCATGTTCTCGGCCAGTTGTACCGGCCCCAGCTGCTTGTCGCCAGTCAGGGCCAGCCACTTGCGATCCTTGGCCTGACGCTGCATAAACTGCCAGCCGTTATCCTCGATGCGAATGCCCACCAGCCGACCATCCATCACTGCATACTCCTGCGCCAGCTGCAGGGTCGCCATCAGGCGACGCGCCTGCTTGTCCAGCTCCCGATCCCCTCTGGTGCCTCCCATGCTGAGGGTGACGGCGGTGGCCACCAGTCCCATCAGCATTGCAACGAGCAACACCTCCAGCAGGGTAAAGCCGGCTTGGCGACGAGCAGATGGCGCAGCCTTCATTCAGGCTGCTCCAGCAAGGCGGAGTGCATACGGTGGCGGCACATCACTTATTGGAAATCCTTCAGGTTCCAGTTGCCGATGTCGTCATCGGTACCGGCTTCACCATCCAGACCCATGGAGAAAATGTCGATCTTGCCGAACTGGCCCGGGCTCAGCAGCTGGTACGGGTTGCCCCAGGGATCTTGCGGCAGGCGCTTGATGTAGCCGCCATCGCGGTAGCTGCGCGGCGCCGGATCGATGGAAGGCTTGGTCACCAGCGCATCCAGACCCTGTTCTGTGGTCGGGTAGCGGTTGTTGTCCAGCTTGTACATGTCGAGGGCGTTTTCCAGCGCCACGATATCGGAGACCGCTTTCTGCTGGTCAGCCTTCTCCTTGTTGCCCATCAGGTTGGGCACCACCAGACTGGCCAGAATGCCGAGGATCACGATGACCACCATGACTTCCAGCAGGGTAAAACCGGATTGACGACGTTTGTTCATGAGTTGCTCCGTAACGAATGAGATGGGATGGCCCATCAGAGAGTGATCACTGGGTGGGTTCGACAGGCCGCCAGCGGCGCCACCGAACACCGGAAACTTACATATTCACCATATTGTTGAGCTCGAGGATCGGCTGCAGGATCGACATCACGATAAACAGCACCACCCCGGCCATGGAGACCACCAGCATGGGTTCGAACACCCCGAGGGCGATATTGACCTGGGATTCAAACTCCCGATCCTGGTTGTCCGCCGCCCGCTCCAGCATGCTGTCAAGCTCGCCACTCTGCTCGCCTGAGGCGATCATGTGCAGCATCATGGGCGGGAAAATTTTGGTCTCGGTCAGCGACTTGCGCAGACTGGTCCCCTCGCGCACCCGTTCGGCGGCCTCGAGAATGCGCATTCTGGCAAAGTCGTTAGAGAGCACTTCGCCGGAGATCTTCATCCCCTCCAGCAGCGGCACCGCACTGGCGTTGAGGATGCTTAACGTGCGAGCGAAGCGGGCGGTGTTGAGACCGCGACTGACCCGGCCAATCACCGGCAGGCCGAGCAGCACCTGATGCCAGCGTCGGCGGCGCTTCTCGTCGGTGAGCCACCAGCGCCAGACAAAGCTGCCCAGGAAGATCAGCAGCAGGAACCAGAGGCCGTAGGCCTGCATCAGTTCGCTGGTGCCGATGAGAAAGCGGGTGGTGCCCGGCAGCTGCTGGCCCATGTGTTCAAACTGGGCCACTACCTTGGGTACCACGGCGGTAAGCAGGATCGAGATAACCCCAATGGCGACGCAGGTGAGCACGATGGGGTAGATCATCGCCTGCAGCAGCTTGGTGCGCATATGCTGGCGCTGCTCGGTGTAGTCGGCGAGGCGGTTGAGCACCTTCTCCAGATGGCCCGATTTTTCACCGGCCGCCACCATGGAGCGAAACAGCTGGTCAAATACATGGGGAAAGGCCCCCAGCGAGTCGGCCAGCGAATACCCTTCCACTACCTTGCTGCGCACGGTGGCCACCAGAGAGCGCAAGTGAGCTTTTTCGCACTGCTCGGCCACCGCCTTGAGGGCCTCTTCGATGGTGAGGCCGGCACCGACCAGGGTCGCCAGCTGGCGAGTGATCAGGGCCAGCTCGGCTGTGCTGGCGCCACGCCGAAACAGGGCGAAGCGGGTTGCCTCCCGTTTCGCCTTCTCGGTGGTCTCGTTTACCTCGAGGGGAGTGAGCCCCTGCTCGCGCAGCAGCTGGCGCACCTGACGGGCCGAGTCACCCTCCATCACGCCGCTCTTGCTACGCCCCTTGTTGTCGAGGGCCTTGTATTCGAATGCCGCCATCTCAATCTTCCCGGGTCACGCGCAGTACCTCTTCGAGGCTGGTCTGCCCTTTGAGCACCTTGTCGATACCGTCGCGGCGGATGCTGGGGGTATGGCCGCGGATCAGCCGTTCAATGGCCATCTCGCCGCTGGCGCCGTGAATGGCTTCACGCACCGCCTCGTCCACCACCACCAGTTCGTGGATGCCGGTCCGGCCACGATAGCCGGTGTGGTTGCACTGTTCGCAGCCCACCGGATGCCAGATAGGCTGATCAGGTTCCAGTGTGATACCCATTGCAAGTCGCTCCTGCTCGGTGGCCGGACGCGAGGCGCGGCAATCGGGGCAGAGGGTACGCACCAGCCGCTGGGCCAGCACCGCCAAGAGCGACGAGGAGAGCAGGAAGGGCTCGATCCCCATGTCCCGCATCCGGGTGATGGCGCCGATGGCGGTGTTGGTGTGCAGGGTCGACATTACCAGGTGACCGGTGAGGGAGGCCTGTACCGCGATCTGGGCGGTCTCGAGGTCACGAATTTCCCCCACCATCACTACGTCCGGATCCTGGCGCAGAATGGCGCGCAGACCGCGGGCGAAGGTCATGTCCACCTTGCTGTTGACCTGGGTCTGGCCCACCCCTTCGAGGTCATATTCGATGGGGTCTTCCACCGTCAGGATGTTGCGATCCCGCGAGTTGATTTCTGACAGCGCCGCATAGAGGGTGGTGGATTTACCGGAACCGGTCGGGCCGGTGACCAGAATGATGCCATGGGGCTTGCGAATAAGTTCGCTGATGATGCTGCGGTTGCGCGCCGTCATGCCGAGCTGCTTGAGCTCGAGGCGAATGGTGTTCTTGTCGAGCAGACGCAATACCACCCGCTCGCCGTAGCTGGACGGCATGGTGGAGACCCGCACGTCGACGGCGCGGCCGCCGATACGCAATGAGATACGGCCATCCTGCGGCACCCGCTTCTCGGCGATGTCCATCCGCGACATGACCTTGATCCGCGAAACCAGGAGTGATGCCAGCTTGCGATGGGGACGCAGGATCTCCCGCAGCACCCCATCGATGCGAAAACGAATGACCAGTGCCCGCTCGAAGGTCTCGATATGGATATCGGAGGCCTCCTCCTTGATCGCCTCGCTCAACATGGCGTTGATGAGGCGAATGATGGGGGCGTCGTCATCTGCGTCCAGCAGATCTTCGCTTTGCGGCAGCTCTTCGGCCAGGGCGAAGAAGTCCATCTCGTTGCCGAGATCTTCCATCAGCTGGCGTGCCTCGGAGGAGTCGCGCTGATAGTGGGCCATCAGCAGCTCTTCGAAGGCCTCGTTGTCGAGCTGCTCCACCGCGAAGCTGCAACCTGCTACCCGCCGCACTTCCAGCAGGGCCTGCGGGGTGACGCCGGGGCGGCACTGCAGCACGGGGGCGCCGTCCCGCTCAATCAGGATCACCCCGAAGTTGCGGGCAAAGGCGAAGGGCAGCTCCGGCAGCGGGGGCGGCAACTCGCCGCCATCAAGATGGTAGGCACTCATCAGGGACGGCTCTGCACAAAGGGGGTGGTGCTGTCAGCTGTGTTCTGCTGGCGGCGTTTTATCTGCTCCATCTGATTTTCCACTTCCTGCCGGATTTCGGGTGACATCATCACATCCTGGCCATAGACGGGCAAAACCTGACGGGCGGGCGAGGTGAGATACCCCTCCTGGGCGGCAGCATTGAGCTGTTCGGCGCGGAACAGGCTGTACTTGTTACTGGAGACGCCGGTATAAACCTCCGCATCACGCAAGATGGTGGGCCGGATAAAGACCATCAGGTTGCGCTTGTTGGTGTTGGTGCTGGTGGAGCGGAACAGGTAACCCAGTACCGGGATATCGCCGAGTAACGGTACCTTGGAAACTTCCTCCTTGGTCTGCTCATCCATCAGGCCACCCAGTACCACCGTCTCGCCACTCTTCACCAGTACGGCGTTTTTCACCGTGCGGGTATCGAAGGTGGGGCCTAGTCCCTTGGTACTGTCTGATACGACCTTGGCGACGCTGGAGACCTCCTGCTCGATGTTGAGCAGTACCGAGTCCCCTTCGTTAATCTGCGGCGTAACAGTAAGCTTGGTGCCCACCGTCTTGCGCTCTATGGTGTTGAACACCTGATCGCTGGTGGTGGAGCTTTGTGAACCGCTCTGCACCGGCACCTCCTGTCCGACATTGAAGGAGGCCTCCTTGTTGTCCATGGTGACGATACTCGGGGTTGAGAGAATATCGCTCTTGGTATTGGAGGCTAGAGCCGTCGCCAACATGGCCCAATCGCCGTGATAGAAACCGGCGGCCATCCCGTTAAAGCTCCCAAGCAAGTTGGTAGCTGTCTCGGTATTGCCATCCTGGTAATCCTTACCGGCTGCGATGGCTCCGCCAATGGGCAGTGTTGTGTTGGTAAATTGGGTGCCGCCAGCGTTGGTGTTGGCCCACTGCACGCCCAGATTGAGGCCGTCACTGTCGGCAATTTCGACGATGATCGCTTCTACCAGCACCTGGGCGCGACGGATATCGAGCTTGGCCACCACCTGCTCCAGTTCCGCCATCACATCCGGCTGGGCGGTGATGACCAGGGCATTGGTTGCCTCGTCGGCAGAGATGGCCAGCTTGCCACCGCCGATGCTGGCGCCCCCTGTGGTTGCTCCGCCCCCCTTCTTGTCAGCCTCTATGCTGGAGCTGACCCCCTTGAGCACATCGACCATATCCTTGGCCTTGCCATATTTGAGATAGAAGACCCGGGTGTTGCCCTGACTCTGCAGGTCGCGGTCGAGCTGGCGAACCATCTGGATGATGCGGGCGCGCGCTTTCGGCTCACCGCTCACCACCACAGAGTTGGTACGCTCGTCGGCCACCACCTTGGGCGACAGCAACAGGGAGGCGGTGCCCCCTTGTGGATTGCCATCCTTGTTGAGGTTGGTCACCAGCCGCACCATCTCGCCGGCCGAGGCATATCTCAGCTTGATGATGTCCACATCCTGATCGCCTGCGCGGTCGACCCGGTTCACCACTTCCACCAGACGGTTGACCACGGCGGCGCGGCCGGTGATTAGCAGTACGTTTGATGGCTCGTAGTGCACCACGTTGCCCCCACCGGCGTTGTCGTTGAGCTGGCGCAGCAGGGGAGCCAGTTCACGCACCGAGACGTTGCGTACCGGCACGACTCTGGTCACCATCTCGTCGCCCACTCCCGGGTTATTGCCATCCACCACCGGAATGGCGGAGGTTTTGGCATCCCGCGAGCGGAGCACCTTGAGCACGCCGTTATTCATCGGCACCACGGCAAAGCCGTAGACATCGAGCACACTCAGGAAGAACTGGTAGTACTGCTCCTCGTTGAGCAGGTCGTAGCTGCGCACGTTGATCTTGCCGCGCACCGAGGGCTCTATGATGATGGTCTTGTTGAGGTTTTTGCCCACCGTATTGATAAATTCTTCGATGTCGGCGTTCTTGAAGCTGGCAGAGTACTCGGTGGCCCAGGCTGAGCCCGCCATCATCAGAGCCGCTGCGATAGTGGCCAGACGCCAGCCTTTCCCTTTAGTGGTCATTATTGGTACGACTCCAAATCATTATTCTGACAAGCGCACATAGATGTCGAACTGTTCGCCCTGCCGCTCGACGGTTACTGTCATTTCCGTTGCGCCAGCCAGCTGCTGCATCGCCTGCATGGCTTGCATGTTGTCACGCAGATCCAGTCCGTTGATGCTGATGGCCAGATCATTGGCCTGCAGCCCGCTTTGGTTGAAAAATTCCGGATTGTTGCCCGGGTTGAGGCGATAACCGGCCATGCGGCCATCCATCTGAACCGGTGAAATATTGAGGTAATCAGTGATCTTGCCCGGATCGGCCATCAGCTCGCTGCGCAGAGAGCCAAGGAGAGTGGTATTTGTTGTTTGCGGTAGCGGCTTGCCATACTCCTCGCCATCCAGCATCAGGGTCTCGTCGCGGCCATCCCGCTCTATGATGACCCGATCCGGATAGACCTGCCGGATCCGCGCCTGGGTGCCGTCAATCATGTCGCCAACCCCGTAGGAGTTCTGGATGCCGGACATGGCGATGATGGCGATGGATTTGGCCGGATCTGAGCTGGCCAACACCCCGTTGAGCTGGGCATTGAGCTGGGTGCGCGGCGCATTGGCGGCCACGGCGGTTTTTGCCTGCGCCTTGGGGATCGCCTTGCCAAACAGCGCCAGTCGGCTCACCTCGCCCAATTCAAGGCGCGGACTGCTCTGGCCGCTGACCGCCACGGTGGAGGGTTGCCACGGCTGGCTGGATTGCGGGTTTGCCAGAGTGAGCAAGCGCCAGGTGAGGGCTGCGCTCTGCTGGGCCAACATCAGCAGCAGCGCCAGAAAGAACACTCCGGTGACGCGAGTCAAAGGAAGCAGCCGGCACCGGGCCAGCAGCAGGGTCAAGATGTCATCCCTGAATCGTAGCGTCATATTAATCAACAAATTCCAGGCTCTGGGGCGGCTGCGTATTGTGTACGGCTGCGTGCTGTGACACAACGGGTCGGGGCGCACCAAACCGTAAAAATGGATATTTCATCACACCGTAAACCTTTGAATGCTCATAAAAGTGGCACTCAGGCGAGGTGCATCCTGCTTGCCAGCGATTATCAGGGGAAGGTGTGTACTCACCCTTGCCAATCCTGCAACGCCTTGAGGGTTACGCTCTGGCCTCCGACATCCAGCACAATGTACTGCTGGTCGATGGTGGCGAGCACGACCCCGGGGGCTATTTCGCTCCCTTCCCGGTATTCGCGGCCATTGAGCACCACGGCCCGCTTGGCCGGATTGGATGAGAACACATGGGAGCCATAGCTGAATGCGGGCACTTGCTGGCGAACCGAAAGCGGAGCGGCATTCAGCGACATCAACTGGGCCGGCTGCACGCTTTGGGAAACTGTACCCGATTCTTGTTGCAGCGGTGTTTCGTTGAGGGCGCGCATCAGCTGTTCGGCCAAGGTTGGTCGACTGGCTGCCGGATTGCTGGCAGCCGCTGCGACCCTGGGCTGCTGCACTACAGGTTCCGGCAGGGGCGGGGGCAGCGGACGGGTCACCATCGCCTTGGGCTCAACCCGCACGAAGGGGGAGGCAATCACCTCTTTTACCTCCACCTTCTCCTCGATGGGACGCAGGTGGATTAGATGCCAGCCATAGTTGGCACCCGCCCCCAGCAGCAGGGCAAGGGGCGCCAGCAACCAGCCGACGCGACGCGCGGGTTGCGCCTCCTCGCGGGCTATCGCCAACCCCATGGCGGGAATATGGCTCTGTTGCGAAGGCTGCTGGGCACGGCGCAGGGCATTGAGCAGGGTAGACATCAGGAGGTCTCCTCCAGTCTTGGCATGGGTTCGCCGGAGAGTGCGTTGAGCCGCAGCAGGGTGTTGCTGCCAGCGATGCCGTCAGGGGTGAGCCCCTGATCCCGCTGGAACTGCTGCAGTTTGTTCTTGAGCTCGCCATCGAAACGGCGCACCTTGCGTTCGGGTTGTTGCAATGCTCGGCTCAGAGCGTTGTCGAGCCACTGGATCTGGGTCTGTCCGGCATTGCTGGCGATCAGGCTGACGCCCCCTTTCGGCATGCGCCAGAGCAGGGTATAGCTGCCACCCCAGTTGTCGCTGAGCCACTGGCGATCCACTTGCCAGCTTTGGTTGCCGATCATCAGGCTGGCCTTGCTTGGCCCCAGATTGACCAGAGTCGCGTAGTAGAGGCCGCCAGTCTGGTCAGTGAGCGTGATCATGGCGGGATGCTGCAGGGCGCGCAGCTCCTCGAGGCTTGCCTCTCCCTCCTGGCAGCGCAGACCGGCGCGAGGGGCGTTGTCACAGGTGGCATCGAACGGTTCCGGTTCATAGCCCCAGACCCGATAGAGATTCTGCATGGCGCTCTCGGGGTCGAGGGCCTGATTGATCGCCTCGGTCAACTGTTCCTGTTGTTCGGCGGTCTCGTCAACGGTGACAGGCACCTCGACCTTGACCACAGGCCGTTCGGGGAATACGCCGAAAAATTGCCAACCCCACCAGCCTGCAGCTACCAGCAAGGCGCCAGCCAGTGTCACCATCAGACCGGAAAGCCAGCTCCCCTCATCACGGACGCCGCTCACCTCGAACGCTGCCTGGCTGATGTCGCCATGAACAATCTTGTAGCTGCCACGGGCGAAGGCGGCGAGCAGGGCGCGATCGCAGATGAGGTTGATCAGGCGCGGAATGCCGCCGGAGAGCCGATGCAGCGTCTGGATCGCTCTGGGGGTAAAAATGGGCTGCACACAACCGGCTACTTGCAGCCGGAAGCGGACGTAGGCATCCACATCGGTGGCGGAGAGGGGCAGCAGGTGGTAGCGGGCGGTGATGCGCTGGGCCAGTTGGCGCAACAGGGGCTGGCGCAGCATCTGTTGCAGTTCGGGTTGGCCGATCAGCACGATTTGCAGCAGTTTTTTCTCGTCGGTTTCCAGGTTGGTGAGCAGACGCAACTGCTCCAACACCCCGGGCAACAGATGTTGGGCCTCATCCACCAGTACCACGCTGCGCTTGCCTGCGGTCAGGTTGGCCAGCAGGTGGTCGCGGATCAGGTCGAACAGTTGCTTGATCCCGGCCTCGGCGGGGTAGGGGAGTTGAAACTCGTCGCAGATGGCTGCCAGCAGATCCCGTTCGGTCAGGGAGGGGTTGAGGATGTAGGCGATCTCGGTATCTGCTGGCAACTGCTGCAGCAGGCAACGGGAGACGGTGGTTTTGCCGGTGCCCACTTCGCCGGTCAGCAGCACAAAGCCGCCACCATCCTGCAATCCGTAGTTGAGGTGAGCAAGGGCTTCGCCGTGGCGCTCACTCATATAGAGGTACTTGGGATTGGGCGAGATGGAGAAAGGCGGTTCCGATAGGCCGAAGAACTGTGTGTACATGAGGGGATTCTTTTGTAGCCGGCGACAGATAAGAAATGTCTCCGGATGATAGCAAACCTCGAATTCATTGGAAGCCATCATTGGCAAAGGATGACAAATTGCAGCCTTTTCCTGTCATCTTGTGATCCAGATATCGCCCGGTTGCACCATGGTACTCAAAAATTGCAACCAATCTGAAAAATAAGTTTTTCATCAATGGCTTGTCGGTATGCGTTGTCACAGTAGTCCGGTGTTTTCGGATCAATAGTCATGGTCTGGCCACTATTTATGCCCGTTTTCTCCTCTCGCAAGGGTGAACCGAGAGAGGGGCTAGCGGCGAAACAGCGCCAAACCCCAATCAGAGTACAGGGCGCGGGCCACTCTCCCCGCGCACTCTGTTACTGTCGTTGTAGCAGCAGGCTACCGATGGAGTAGCCTGCGCCAAAGGAGCACAGTACGCCGCGAGCCCCCGCAGGAAGGTCGCGATTGTACAGATGAAACGCGATGATGGAACCCGCCGAGCTGGTATTACCATAGCTATCAAGAATGACCGGCGCCTCCTGCTGGCTGGCATCGTGGCCCAGCAGCTTGCGACCGATGAACTGGTTCATGGTGAGGTTGGCCTGATGGAGCCAGAGCCGGCTCAGGCTCTCGGCGGGCCAGCCCTGCTCATCGAGCTGGTTGGCAATCTGGTCGCACACCAGTGGCAACACCTCCTTGAACACCTTGCGCCCCTGCTGGCGAAACAGCTTGTCGTCGCCGTAGCGGGTGCGCGGGCTCAGCCGGTTCAGAAAGCCGAAGTTGTTGCGGATGTTGTTGGAGTACTGGGTCACCAGCTTGCTGGCTACCAGTTGCCACGGGTTGGCCACCTTGCAATCTTCCGCTCGCTCCAGCAGCACCGCGGTGCAGGCATCGCCGAAGATAAAGTGGCTATCACGATCGCGAAAATTGAGGTGCCCCGAGCAGATCTCCGGATTGACTACCAGCGCCACGTTGGCGGTGCCTGCCGCCAGCATGTCGGCGGCTGTCTTGATGCCGAAGGTGGCAGACGAGCAGGCCACGTTCATGTCAAAGGCCATGCCGCTTGCTCCCAGATAGTGCTGCAGCTCGATGGCCAGCGCCGGATAGGGGCGTGGCATGTTGGAGGCAGCGACGATGACCAGATCGATCTCACCCGGCTCGCGGCCGGCGGCGATCAGCGCCTGCTCGGCGGCAGCCACCGCCATCTCCACCATGATGGAGGGCATCTCATCGGGCCGCTCCGCCAGCAGCGGTTGCATGATGTCGGGGTTGAGTACCCCTTCGCGGCTCACCAGATAACGGCTTTTGATGCCGGACGCCTTCTCGATGAACTCGCAACTGGAGTGCTGCTTGGCGGGGAGCTGGCCGGCGTCGATGGCGGAGGCGTTCTCCTCGTTGTAGAGATCCACATACTGGTTGAAGGCGGCCACCAGCTCTTCATTGCTGACGGCAAAGGGTGGGGTATAGAGGCCTGAGCCACTGATCACGATAGAGGTCATCTTTGCTCCTCGCCGGGTGCGTTCCCGGCTTGTCGGTTTATAGGGTAGAGAGGGTTACAGCTGGTCGATCGCCGCAGCGAGACCCGCCAGAGTCAGCGGATGCATCCGTCCGCCAACCACGTCATTCATCAGTTTGATGGAGGGATGCCAGAGCCACTCCCGCCGCGGGGTGGGATTGATCCAAACCAGTTTGGGAAAGTGCTGCTGCAAGCGGGTGAGCCACACCTGACCCGACTCCTCGTTCCACTGCTCGACGCTGCCGCCGGGCCAGGTGATCTCGTAGGGGCCCATGGTGGCATCCCCCACCAGGATCACCCGGTAGTCGCTGCCATAGGTGCGCAGCAGCCGCAGGGTATCGAACCGCTCCTCAAAGCGGCGGGCGTTATCCTTCCAGACGAAGTCGTAGAGACAGTTGTGAAAATAGAAGTACTCCAGATGCTTGAACTCGTGGCGCAGGGCGGAGAAGAGGCGCTGCACCTCGGCCACGTGAGCATCCATGGAGCCCCCCACATCGAAAAAAACCAGCAGCTTGACCCCGTTGTGGCGCTCGGGCCGCAGCTTCACATCGAGCCAGCCCTGGCGGGCCGAACTTTTTATGGTGTCGTCGAGATCCAGCTCGTCGGGATTGCCTTTGCGCACCCAGCGTCGGAGCTTGCGCAGCGCCAGCTGAATGGCGCGCTGGCCGAGCGGCGAGTCGTCGCTGAAGTTGCGATAGTGACGGGCCTCCCACACCTTGGCCGCCTTGCCGTGCTGCCTCTCTCCACCCATGCGCACCCCCTCGGGGTGAAAACCGCCATGGCCAAACGGGCTGCTGCCACCGGTCCCTACCCACTTGTTGCCGCCGGCGTGGCGCTCTTTCTGCTCGCTTAACCGTTGGTTGAGGGTCTCCAGCAGCTTGTCGAGTCCGCCAAGGGATTTGAGCAGCGCCTTCTCCTCTGGGCTCAACAGTCGCTCGAACTCCTTGCGCAGCCACTCCTCGGGCAGGCTTTCCGGCAGCAGGGGGATGGCGTCCAGCCCCTCATAGTATTCGGCGAAGGCGCGATCGAAGCGATCGTAGTGGGCCTCGTCTTTTACCAGCAGGCAGCGGGAGAGTTGGTAGAACTCCTCCATATCGACAGCGACCAGCCGGGCAGCCAGTGCGGCGTGCAAGTCCAGCAGCTCACGCAGGCTGCAGGGGAGCTTGTGGCGGCGCAGGTGGGTAAAAAAGTCGATCAGCATGGTTCAGCTGCCGCGCCGGGCCAGAAAGGCGAGCTTCTCGAAGAGATGCAAATCCTGCTCGGTCTTGAGCAGGGCGCCATATAGCGTGGGCACCAGCTTGCCGGGCTCGCGGGCGCGCATCGCCTCGGGGGCGATATCGTCGGCCAAGAGCAGGCGGATCCAGTCCAGCAGCTCCGAGGTGGAGGGTTTCTTGCGCAGCCCCTCTACCTCGCGCAGCTCGAAGAAGAGATCCATTGCCTCGCCAAGCAGGCTCTCCTTGAGGTCGGGGTAGTGGAGTTTGACGATGGCCTGCATCTCGACCTTGTCGGGGAAGCGGATGTAGTGGAAGAAACAGCGGCGCAGGAAGGCGTCCGGCAGCTCTTTCTCATTGTTGGAGGTGATGATGACCACAGGCCGCTGGCGTGCCTTGACTCGCTCGCCTGTCTCGTAGACGTCGAACTCCATCCGATCCAGCTCCAGCAGCAGATCGTTGGGGAATTCGATGTCGGCCTTGTCGATCTCGTCGATCAGCAGCACAGGTCGCTGCTCGGCGCTGAAGGCCTGCCACAGTTTGCCTTTACGAATGTAGTGGCTGATATCGGCCACTCTGGGGTCGCCGAGCTGGGAGTCCCGCAGCCGGGCCACCGCATCATATTCGTAGAGTCCCTGTTGGGCCTTGGTGGTGGACTTGATATGCCAGGCAATGAGGTCGGTGCCGAGATGGTCGGCGACCGCTTCCGCCAGCACCGTCTTGCCGGTGCCCGGCTCCCCTTTGATCAGCAGCGGTTTTTCGAGGGTGATGGCGGCATTGACCGCCATCTTCAATGCATCGGAGGCGAGATACTGGCTGCTTCCTGAAAATCCCATAACGTCGGTTCCTTTGACGATTGGCGCCCGGAGTCAGGGGCCAGAGAGAATAAGCTCTATATGTTGTAATACCATATGGTTATAACGAATAGTCACTTCTCATTCAGAAACCACAGGGTAATCTTGTTTCATCGTCGTAACAAACACAGGGATAGCGCCATGAGCAAAATTTTTGAGGACAACAGCCAGACTATCGGTCACACCCCGCTGGTTCGTCTCAACCGTGTTACCAAAGGTCGCGTGCTGGCCAAGATCGAGAGCCGCAACCCCAGCTTCAGCGTCAAGTGCCGGATCGGTGCCAACCTGATCTGGGATGCCGAGAAGCGCGGTATCCTGACCAAGGGTAAGGAGATCATCGAGCCCACCAGCGGCAACACGGGTATTGCTCTGGCCTTTGTCGCGGCAGCTCGCGGCTATCCCATCACCCTGACCATGCCGGCCACCATGAGCCTGGAGCGCCGCAAGCTGCTCAAGGCGCTCGGTGCCAATCTGGTGCTGACCGAAGGGCCGCTCGGCATGAAGGGTGCCATTGCCAAGGCCAACGAGATCCTTGAGTCCGAGCCGGGCAAGTATGTGTTGCTGCAACAGTTTGAAAACCCGGCCAACCCGGAGATCCACGAAAAGACCACCGGCCCCGAGATTTGGGATGCCACTGACGGCGAAGTGGATGTGTTCGTGGCTGGGGTCGGTACCGGCGGCACCATTACCGGTGTCTCCCGCTATCTGAAGCAGACTAAAGGCAAGGCGGTGGTCTCTGTCGCGGTCGAACCAGCCGAGTCGCCGGTCATCAGCCAGAAGCTGGCCGGGGAAGAGATCAAACCGGGCCCCCACAAGATCCAGGGGATCGGCGCCGGCTTTATCCCGGGCAACCTGGACCTCTCCCTCATCGACCGGGTGGAGAAGGTGACCAGCGATGAAGCCATCGAGATGGCCCGTCGTCTGATGGAGGAGGAGGGGATCCTGGCCGGTATCAGCTCCGGTGCTGCGGTGGTGGCAGCCAGCCGTCTTGCCGAGCTGCCGGAATTTGCGGGCAAAACCATTGTGGTCATCCTGCCGAGTGCGGCGGAGCGTTACCTCTCCAGCGCCCTGTTTGCCGGGGTGTTCAGCGAGCAGGAACTGCAGCAGTAACTGATCGGAATCTTTCAAAACAGCGGCGCTCCCAAGAGCGCCGCTTCTTTATGGGCTAGACTCAACCCCTGATAGTGTCACTTGATCCTTATTTTTTGGGGTAAAATAACAAGCTTGGGAGTGAGAAAAAAAGCAGACATTCCGCTCTAAATCTCATATCCTGTGCGGCGTCACGCGGTGTTTGCTGGCTGGGTATCACAAAGTAACAAAGTGTTATTTTTCGTTATAAAATAATTTCAGGCCAGTCCTGATGCGGCTTGTAGCCCAATAACTGAAAATTGCCAACCAGCGCGCCGATTACTGCACAGAAACTTGACCTGGATTAAACCATTGCGGGTCTGCTTTCGTTACTTTACAACATATCCATACTGACACGGTGGGTCAGGTTGCTTCAAAAACGACCAATCCACCAAAAAATATCAATAATATGGGGTGAAACCATGTACGAGAAGTCTGTTGTTATTACTGCTGAAAACGGCCTGCACACCCGTCCGGCAGCTCAGTTCGTGAAAGAAGCCAAAGAATTCCAAAGCGAGATCACTGTGGTCTCCGGTGGCAAGTCCGCCAGCGCCAAGAGCCTGTTCAAGCTGCAGACCCTGGGCCTGACCAAGGGTACCAACGTAACTATCCAGGCTGACGGCCCGGATGCTCAGCAAGCTGTTGAGAAGCTGGTTGCCCTGATGGACGAGCTGGAGTAATCCAGCTTTAGATTCCTCCCCCACAGTCGTTTTAATAGGAAGGATTATGATATCTGGCATTCTTGCGTCCCCCGGTATCGCATTCGGTAAGGCGCTTCTTCTGAAAGAAGATGAAATCGTTATCAATCAGGGCAAAATCTCTGCTGACCAGATTGATGCCGAGATCAACCGTTTCCTCGAAGCTCGTACCAAATCAGCTGCCCAGCTGGAAGCCATCAAAGAGATGGCTGGTCGCACCTTCGGTGAGGAAAAAGAGGCCATCTTCGAAGGCCACATCATGCTGCTCGAAGATGAGGAGCTGGAAGGGGATATCAAATCCTTCATCAAAGAGAACAAGGCTTCCGCTGACAAAGCCATCTATGAGGTGATCGAACAGTACGCCAAGATGATGGCCGAGCTGGATGACCCTTATCTGCGCGAACGCGCTACCGACTTCCGTGACATCGGTACCCGTCTGGTCAAGAACGTACTGGGCATCGCCGTTGTCAACCTGAGCACCATCGACGAAGAGGTGATCCTGGTCGCCAAAGACCTGACCCCGTCTGAAACCGCTCAGATCAACCTGAAATATGTGCTGGGTTTTGTCACCGACATCGGTGGCCGTACCTCTCACACCTCCATCATGGCCCGCTCCCTGGAGCTGCCGGCCGTGGTAGGCACCAACGACATCACCGAGCGCGTCAAGAACGGTGACATGCTGGTGCTGGATGCGATCAACAACCAGATCATCATCAATCCGACCGCTGAACAACTGACCGAAGCCAAGAAGTTCCAAGCTCAGTTCCAGGCCGAGAAAGATGAGCTGGCCAAGCTGAAAGATCTACCTGCCATCACGCTGGATGGTCATCAGGTCGAAGTGTGCGCCAACATCGGTACCGTCAAGGATACCGAAGGTGCTATCCGCAATGGCGCCGAAGGCGTGGGTCTGTACCGTACCGAGTTCCTGTTCATGGACCGTGACGCGCTGCCGACCGAAGAAGAGCAGTTCAAAGCCTACAAAGAAGTGGCCGAAGCGATGCCGGATCAGCCGATCATCGTGCGTACCATGGACATTGGCGGCGACAAAGAGCTGCCCTACATGAATTTCCCGAAAGAGATGAACCCCTTCCTGGGCTGGCGTGCAGTGCGTATTTTCTTCGACCGCGAAGACATCATGCACGCTCAGCTGCGGGCCATTCTGCGCGCCTCTGCCTTCGGCAAACTGCGCATCATGTTCCCGATGATCATCTCTGTCGAAGAGTTCCGTAGCCTGAAAGCTACCGTAGAGACGCTGAAAGCCGAACTGCGTGCCGAAGGCAAAGCCTTTGATGAATCCATCGAAGTGGGTATCATGATCGAGACCCCGGCCGCTGCCGTGATGGCTCATCATCTGGCCAAGGAAGTGGATTTCTTCAGTATCGGTACCAACGACCTGACCCAGTACACCCTGGCTGTCGATCGTGGTAACGAGATGATCTCCGCCATGTACAACCCGCTGTCACCCTCCGTCCTGACCCTGATCAAGATGGTTATCGATGCGTCCCACGCCGAAGGCAAGTGGACCGGTATGTGTGGTGAACTGGCTGGTGACGAGCGCGCTACCCTGCTGCTGCTGGGTATGGGTCTGGATGAGTTCTCCATGAGCGCCATCTCTGTACCGCGTATCAAGAAGCTTATCCGCAACACCAGCTTCGAAGATGTGAAGGCAATGGCTGACCAGGCATTGAGCTTTGCCACCGCAGCTGAAATCGAAGCGTGCGTAGATAACTTTATCAAGCAGAAGGCAGTCTGCTAAGATCGGCTGCAAACAGCGACAAATCATCTCTAGGAGCTTTTACTATGGGTCTGTTCGACAAACTGAAGAAACTGGTGTCCGACGATAGTGCTGATACCGGCGGCATCGAAATCTTTGCTCCGCTGTCTGGCGAAATCGTGCCGATCGAAGATGTGCCTGACGTTGTCTTCGCCGAGAAGATCGTGGGTGACGGTATCGCCATCAAGCCGGCTGGCAACAAGATGGTTGCTCCGTGCGACGGCACCATCGGAAAAATCTTCGAGACCAACCATGCGTTCTCTCTGGAGTCCGACTCTGGTATCGAGCTGTTCGTTCACTTCGGTATCGACACCGTTGAACTGAAAGGCGAAGGCTTCAAGCGTATCGCTCAGGAAGGCCAGCAGGTCAAGCGCGGTGATACCATCATCGAATTCGATCTGGCCGTTCTGGAAGCAAAAGCCAAATCTACCCTGACTCCGGTGGTCATCTCCAACATGGACGAGATCAAAGAGCTGGTGAAGATGACTGGTGCCGTGACTGTGGGCGAGACTCCGGTTATCCGCATCAAGAAGTAATGGTCGGCTGGCCTATGCCAGTTGCCGCAGTAAAAAACCGAAGCCTGGTGCTTCGGTTTTTTTATGGTTGCGTGCGAGCTTCCCTTTCTGGCTATCAGGCTATTGTGCCGAGATGACCACCCGGTTACGTCCCTGCTCCTTCGCCTGATAAAGGGCCCGGTCTGCCATCATCAGCAGATAGTCGATGCTCTCCTGACCCTTCATGCTGGCACACCCCAGACTGATGGTTAGCGCGATCTGTTTTCCTTGCCATGGCAAGCGGGTGGTACTGACATGCTGGCGCAGTTGTTCGGCGCGCCGTGCTGCCTGTTCAATATCGCAACCAGGCAGGATCAGCAGGAACTCCTCCCCGCCCCAACGGGCCAGACTCTCCCCCGGCAACAGCTGGCCCGCCATGGCGTGGGCGACGGCGCAGAGCGCGGCATCGCCCGCAGGGTGGCCGTAGCGGTCATTGACCTGCTTGAAATGATCGATATCTCCCAACACCACCGAGAGGGGCTGGCCCTGCAACCAGAGAGCCTGCAGCTGTTGCTGGGCGCCACGCCGGTTGGTCAGTTCGGTGAGGGGATCGGTGCAGGAGAGGCGGCTCACCTCTTCTACCATGCATTGCAGGTCGTGGATATCGCGAAAGGTGACGATATGGCTATCCGGGATGGCATCTGCCCCCAGCTGGGCGGTGACGATAAACCAGCGAGAGTGGCCACTCTTGCATCGGATCAGCGCCGGCATCTCGGCGACCTCCAGTCCATGGTGCAGGCTCTGCTCTATCTGGTTATGCCAAGCCTGAATTACCGAGTTGCGATAGCTCTCATCGGGATAGGCGAGGTGAAACCAGCTCTCCATGTCCGGCAGATCCTGCAGCTCATAGCCCAGCTGTTCGCGAAAGGCCCTGTTGAGGAAGAGATGGCGACGCAGGGGGATCCGGTCGGGTGACATATGACCCTGGCTGGCTGTCGACTCGGACACCAGGATTGGGAGCGGGATCACATCAAAGGAGCGAAACAGAATGTGCTCTAGTTGTTGGTCATCCATGGGCGAAAACGCGGCTCCCTGCTCTCCCGTTCGTCAGCCTACATTAGGTGAGAGACCGCAGCGGGTAAACTCATTTATCACTCTCCGGCGGTTGCCTGAGTGGACGGTCGTGGCAACGGGAACATAAAAAAGCCGCTCACCTGGGTGAGCGGCTGTTGCTATCAGATTAATGCAGTTCGCTATCAGGCTGGCTGCTTGCCATCTTCCGCGGGCGGCGGCAGGGCGGCGGAGTTGGACTCCACCTTCTGCTCTTCGCCCTGCATGTTCTTGATGTAGACATCCATCTGGTTGAAGGCGATCTCGATGCCGTTCTCGCGGAACAGTTGGTCGATCTTGCGGTTCAACTCGTCCACCGCCGGGTTGCGATCCCCCAGTTCGCTCACGAAGAAGCGCAGCTCGTGATCCAGAGTACTGGCGCCAAAGGTGAGGAAGTAGACGATGGGGGCTGGGTCTTTCAGCACGCGGCTGTTTTCGTCGGCCGCCTGTTTGAGCAGGGTGCGGGTCAGCTCCAGATCCGAGCCGTACGCCACGCCCACCCGCACGATCACCCGGGTGACGGTGTCACTCAGCGACCAGTTGATGAGCCGTTCTGTCATCAGTTGCTGGTTGGGGATGATCACCTCTTTGCGGTCGAAGTCGGTCAGGGTGGTGGCGCGAATGCGGATCCGCGAGACGGTACCGGAGAAGGAGCCGATGGTGACGGTGTCACCGATCCGCACCGGACGCTCGAACAGGATGATGATGCCGGAGACGAAGTTGGAGAGGATCTCCTTCATGCCGAAACCGATACCGACTGACAGACCACCCGCTACCCACTGCAGCTTGTCCCACTGCACGCCCATCATGGAGAGAGCGGTCAGGGAGCCAAAGCCGATCAGCACGTAGTTGAGCATGGTGGTGATGGCGTAGGCGGTACCCTGAGCCAGGTTGAGCTTGGAGAGCACCAGCACCTCCAGCAAGCCGGGCAGGTTGCGCGCCAGTGACCAGGCACCGCCGAGCAGCAGGAAGCCGATCAGCACATCACTCAGGCTGATGGGGAACAGCACGGCGTTGGCGCCGGTGCCTTCACTGCGGTGCCACAGCACCATGCTGTCGAGGTAGGAGAAGACCGCGACCAGATCAGACCAGAGCCAGTAGAAGGCGACACCGAAGATCAGCATCAGCACGGTACGGGTCAGACGCAGGGACTGCTGGCTGACATCCTCCAGATCCATGGGCTGCTCTTCGATGGACTCGCCACCTTCCGCATCTTCCGAAGATTTGTGCTCACGCTTGGCCACCGCACGGCGGTAGGCCAGACGACGGGCAGCCAGCTCCAGACCACGCAGGGCGGTGCGGTAGACCAGGCTCCAGATGATGATGAGGTAGAAGGATTCGATCAGGCGACCGGTCAGCTTCAGCGCGGTGTAGTAGTAACCGAGCACGGCCAGCACGATCAGCGCCACCGGTGCCAGCGCCAGGGCAATGGCGATCAGCGACTTCTGCATGCTCGCCTCGCCCTTGATGCGGGCGCGGGAGATGGGGAACACCAGATAGGCGGCCAGCCCCAGCAGGGTCAGGGTCATGGCCTGGCCGATCACGTCGTTGCCCAGGGTGGAGGGTTCAACCACCGCCTTGGTTGCGAGCATGATGAGCGGCAGCAGTGGTAACCAGATGTAGCGCATGCTGTTGCGCTTGGCCTGCAGCTCCGCTTTCGGGATCCGGAAGTGGGTTTCGGCGATGCCGCCCGGGCGCATCACCGCCAGATAGACGCTGAATACCAGATAGCCGAGGGCAAGGTTCAGGGTGATCTGGAACATCAGCTTGGGACTGAGCAGACCGCAGTAGGTGAGCAGCAGACCGCCAGCCAGAATGAACATGCTGCCCGGCAGGCGTTGCAGCACGGTATAGAGCAGGGCGCGCGGGGTGTGCCACTGGCTGTCCTGACGGAAACGGCCAAGGTCCTTGGTGATCTTCTTCTCGCGCTCAACCAGCGCCGGACGTTTCCAGACCAGCAGGCCGCCGATCAGCAGCAGCGGGAAGGCAAGCAGGGAGATCCCGAGCAGCTCTTCGCGCCAGCGTTTCCAGTCCGGTTTCAATACCCAGTCGGAGGCCTGTTTGTAGGCCTGGGCGGGCCAGCTGATAAACCACTTGCTGTCGATGGGCTTGTTGCTGCTTACCCAGAAGATGTGTTGCTGCAGGGTAAATTCGATAGAGGCATAGACCCGCGCCAGCTGCTGCTGGGTCAGCTGCAGGCTGATGGCGTTGGTAAGCTGGCTGTCGAGTTGGCGGTTGAGCTGATCGAGCAGATTGATGCGGGTATCGAGCAGCTTGGCAAGGTTCTCCTTGTCCTCCTCGCTGACCGGATCCTTGCTGCCGGCGATCAGATTGTCTAGATAGAGGTTCTTCTGGAACAGCTGGTCACGCTGCTGGCTCAGTTCAAACTGGGCCAGATGCAGATCGGCGATCTGCTCTTCCAGGTTTTTGACGGCGATGGTGGGCGCCGCTTCCAGCTGCTGGTAGAGCTGATAGAGGATGCGTGACAGCAGCAGATTGCCCTTGAGCATCTGCACCTGTTCATTGAGGTTGCGCTCGGTCTGGATGCCGCGCTCCAGCCAGCTCTTGGCTTGCAGGTTTTTCTGGACCAGCGAGTTGAGGCTGGTGGTGGCACCGATCAGCTGCTGGCTGAGCTGGTGGTTGAGCTCCTGCTCTTTTTGCACCAGCGGGCTGTCTTCGGTCGCCACCAGTTCACCGGTCTGCTCGGCGGTTTTTTCGGTGTCGCCGAGGCGCTTGGCGCTGCTCTGATCCTGCAACAGCTGCAGTTTCTGCTCTTCGCTGGCGAGACGGGCACTCTGGTAGTCGCGCTGCTTGATCGCCAGATCTTGCATGCTGGTACGGTTATCCAGCTCCTTTTGCAGGTGGGCCAGTTGCAGGTCGAGCAGGGCCAGCTCGGCACCGAGCTTCATCTTCTCGGCGCTGGAGACGCTTTCACCGGCGTTGAGGCGGGTACGGATCTCCTGACTGCGCTGGTAGGCGCGGCTCATGCTGGCCTGGGCGCGCTCCGGCAGGGTCTGCAAGCTGGTGAGCTGGCTGCCGATGGCGCCGAGGGCCTCCTGGGCCGCCTGCATGTTGGCCAGCACTTCCGGCTGACGGCTGTCGAGCTCTGCCAGACTCATGCTGGCGTATTCGCTCTTGATCTGCTCGGCACTCTTGCCCTTGGTCAGGGCATCGAGCTTGGCACTGATCTCTCTGAGTTCGGTGGGCAGGTTGCGGATCCGCTGGGCCTGGGTCTTGGCCTTCGCCTCTTCCTTGTCGATGCTGTCGAGCAGACCGAGGGTTTCGGTCAGCAACTTCTGATCCGCTTGCTGACTGACGGTCAGGGTCTCTGATTTACCCAGACCATCCAGCGCTCGCTGAACTGCGTTGCGAGAGGGGACATCTTGCGCCATGGCTTGCGGCACGCAGAGGCTGGCAAGGAGACAGAGCAGCGGCAACAGGGTGGCCGAGACTCTTTTAAAACGTATTGAGGGCATATAACTTCCGGGTTATTACGCGATATTCGGGAGATTTCCCGCATAGATTAAATTCGCGTGGATTCTAACACCGGGCTTGTCAGGTAAGCAGGGGGGAGGGACAAAAAAAACGGCGCCCGCAGGCGCCGTTTTCAACTCGTTCAGCTCTGATTAAAGAACGTGAACAGAAGCGGTGTTGGTGGTGCCGCTCGGTACCAGAGCACCGGAGACCATCACAACCACGTCACCTTTCAGACCCATGCCGATTTCCAGCGCGGCTTCTTTACCGATGCGATAGAAATCGTCGGTAGAGGCGATGCTGTCAACCACGTGAGCAACTACACCCTTGGTCAGAACCAGTTGGGCAGCAGTTTTCTTGTTGGTGGTGATAGCCAGGATCCAGGCTTTCGGGAAGTACTTGCGAATGGCCTTGGCAGATTTGCCGCCTTCGGTAGCGACCACGATCAGCGGGGCGTCCAGCTTCTCGGAGGTCTCTACGGCGCCTTTACATACGGCTTCGGTGATGCGCAGCTTGTTGCTGTCGTTGGCAGCAGACAGGTTGGACGGCATCACGGCATCGGTACGCTCGCAGATGGTGGCCATGATGGTCACGGCTTCCAGCGGGTACTTACCCTTGGCGGATTCACCGGACAGCATGACTGCGTCGGTACCGTCCAGGATGGCGTTGGCCACGTCACCAGCTTCGGCGCGGGTCGGACGCGGGTTCTTGATCATGGAGTCCAGCATCTGGGTGGCAGTGATAACCACTTTGCGGGCTTTGTTGCACTTGGCGATGATCATCTTCTGGGCGAAGATAACTTCTTCAACCGGGATCTCTACACCCATGTCGCCACGAGCAACCATGATGCCGTCGGAAACAGCCAGGATCTCGTCGAAGTTGTCCAGACCTTCCTGGTTTTCGATCTTGGAGATGATCTGGATGTTCTCGCCACCGTGGGCTTTCAGGTGCTCACGGATTTCCAGAACGTCTTCTTTCTTGCGGATGAAAGAAGCAGCAACGAAATCAACGCCTTGCTCGCAACCGAAGATCAGGTCGCGCTTGTCTTTCTCGGCCAGGGCCGGCAGCTTGATGGAGACGCCCGGCAGGTTAACGCCTTTGTTCTCGCCCAGGTCACCGTTGTTCAGCACTTTACAGATAACTTCGCGCTCGGTGATTTCGATAACGTCCAGACCGATCAGGCCGTCATCAACCAGGATGCGGTTGCCGACGCGCAGATCGTTGGCGAAACCTGCATAGGTCACGGCCACTTTGTCTTTGTTGCCAACCACGGTCTGGTCAGTGGTGAAGGTGAAAGTCTGGCCAGCGACCAGCGCGACGTCGTTGCCGCCTTCCAGCTTCATGGTACGGATTTCCGGACCCTTGGTGTCCAGCAGGATAGCTGCGTGCTTGCCGGTCTCGGCCATTACAGCGCGCAGGTTGCTGATGCGGCTGCCGTGCTCGGCGTAGTCACCGTGGGAGAAGTTCAGGCGCATGACGTTCATGCCGGCGTCCAGCATTTTGGCCAGCATTTCTTTGGATTCGGTCTTCGGACCGATGGTGCAGACAATTTTGGTCTTTTTCATGTCAATCTTCATGGTTAAGGAATTTCCGCCGAGCAATATACACCAGTTTTTGGAATCTTTTTATGATCCAGAAACAACGTTTTGACCAGATAACGTTTTCTTTTCAGGGATAACGTTTTCCTGTGAGTCACATTTTAGAGCATACGGCCACAGGTTCGGGCTGAAGGGATACAAATGTTGCCATCTGTGGTTGTTTGGCCGGGTTGAGGTTCAGATGTTGTAAAATGACCACCCGTCCGCTGTCACCGTCTTGTCACCGGCTTGCGCAAAAATGTTAGTTCATTGGCGCACGGGTGAAGGAGGTCGGGATGAAAAACAGCCATGAAACCGGATGGGCTCTGCTCTTGCTAGGCGCCGCCCTGCTGCTGGTTCAGACGCTGCCAGCTCGCTACTGGCCTGATAATGCCGGTCTGCTGGCGATCTTCTCCCATCCAGTGAAAGGGGAGGCGGCCGCCGAGGGATTGGCGTGGCGAGAGTGGCAGGATCACAGTGCAGCGACCCGGATGGCGCTTCGTGTAGCCCGACAGCTGCCTGAAGCGCCGCAGCCTTGATATCTATTGCTGCTTACCGGTCGTGAAAGCGTGAAATTATCAACCATTAGTTGATAGTTCTTATCTATCTTGCTGGATTGTCCACCTTTCATGGCGGGAGGATAATCGATTCCAACAGCGATATCCCCTCCGGTATCGCCCCCTGATACTTTGTTGGAGTCCGCTTTATGTCCCTCGCCCCCGTCTGGTTTATCTCTCACGGCGCACCGGATCTGGTGCTGCGTGAGCAACCCGCCACTCGCTTTCTGCGAACCCTGCGTCTGGGTGAGCTCAAGGGGCTGGTGGTCATCTCCGCCCACTGGTTCAGCCGCGAGTTGCAGATCAACGTCGAGCCCAAACCGGCCTTGATGTACGACTTTTACGGCTTTCCCGAGCCCCTCTACCGGATGCGCTGGCCTGCCAGCAGCCCCGAGTGGCTGCAACAAGGGGTGAGCGACCAGCTGGCACTGGCCGGACTGACCGCCACCCCGGTGCGGCGCGAGCTGGATCACGGAGTCTGGTCGCCCCTATCTCTGATCGACCCAAACAGCGAGATCCCGCTGGTGCAGGTCTCCATTCCCGCGAGCTTCACCCCGGCCCAGTTGTGGCAGTTGGGAGAGGTGTTGGGGGCACTGCGCAGTCAGGGGATTGGCATCCTCGCCTCCGGCGCCATCACCCACAACCTGCGGGCGCTGGCACCGGAAGGCTCGCCAGTGCCGGAGTGGGCCAGCCTGTTTGTCGACTGGCTGGAGCAGAAGATGGCCGACGAGGATCGGCTGGCGCTGCTCGACTATCGTCGGCTGGCTCCAGGCGCGGTGGAGTCCCATCCCCACGACGATCATCTGCGCCCACTCTTTGTGGCGTTGGGGGCGGCCGATGGTGTGGCGCCGACCCGGCTGCACGAGAGCTGGGATGGCGGCAGCCTCTATATGGGGGCCTACCGCTTCGGCTGATAGCCTCTCAACAAGACCCCGCCAATTGGCGGGGTCTTGCTATTTACGGCGTGGGGGTTGAGCCGATGGTACTGGTGATTGAGCCGAAGGCTCTCAGGGAACCACTACCCGGCTCTCGCCACCGCCGAGGGCTTCGACCCTGATCTGCACGCCAATCCGCTCCACCAGCGTCTGGACGTGGGAGATGACCCCGATCTGGCGACCGGCGGCTTGGAGGGAGTCGAGGCTGGCGAGCGCCAGATCCAGACTGTCCGGATCCAGGGTGCCAAACCCCTCGTCGATAAACAGCGACTCGACCTGGGTCTGCCGTGACGAGAGGCTGGAGAGGGCCAGCGCCAGCGCCAGCGACACCAGAAAACTCTCGCCACCGGAGAGGGAGTCCACCGAACGCACCTCGTCCCCCATGTCGAGATCCACCACTTGTAGCGCCAGATCGGTGCCGGGTACCCGCTCCAGCCGGTAGCGCGGTGATAGCTCGGCGAGCTGGGCGTTGGCCTCCAGCAGCAGACGCTCGAGGGTGAGGCTCTGGGCGAAGGTGCGGAACTTGGCGCCGTTGGCCTGCCCAATCAGATCGCACAGCTGCTGCCAGTGGTCGGCCACCGCCTGCTGGGCGGCCAGCTCCTGTTGCAGGCTGCCTGCCTTGAGAGCGGCGGCTTCGGCCTGTGCCAGCTTGCTCTTGCACTCGAACAGCTGCTCTTCAAGGGCGCGACAACGGGCATCGAGTGCCGCCAGTTGGTCGCTCAGCTCTGCATCCGGCAGGGCGGCCAGCTCGGGGTGATGTTCCCGATAGCGATCCCGTTTGCTCTCCTCCAGCGCCAGCGCCCGTTGCCGCTCGGCAAGGCGGGTGCGCGCCTCGCCAACCGCATCCTCCAGCCCTTGCAGGGCAGTGCGGCGAGCCTTGAGTTCATCGGGGGTGATGGCGAGCAGGCGGCGAAGGTCATATTCGGCGATGCTGAGGGTACTGGCGTGGGCAGCCCAGCGCCCCAGCACCTCCCGTTTGCGGCGGCTGCTCACCTGCTTCTCCTGCTCCACATGGGTGAGACGGGTCTTGAGCTCGGTCTGCCGCTCGTGCAGGGCGCGGGCGCTCTGTTGCATCGCCTCCAGTTCGCTGGCGAGCTGCTGCAGTCGTTGCTGCCAGCGGCTCTCGACCTGCGGGATCTCCTCGCCATTCAGACAGGCGGCGCGGCTGGTGAGCAGCCCCTGCCGCTGCTGTTCGTGCTCCTTGTAGTCCCGCTCCAGCTTGTGCAGCAGCTCGCGCTGGGTCTGCAGGCGTGCCTCCTGCGCACTCAGTGCCGGGGTGAGGCTTGCGATCTCGCTGGCCAGCCGCTCCCACTCGCTCTGGCCGTGCAGCCAGGCTTCGCAGGCCTGCTGCCACTCGTGCCACTGTTGGCTGCCGAGCCACTGGCGCCAGGGTTGGCCAGCCATCTGCTCATCGAGACGGTTGCCCCCCTGTTCGAGGCGCTGGCGCAGGGTCGCTTCCTGCTCGCCCATTGCCTTCACTTCTCCTTCCAGCGCGATGCGCTGGCGATCGGCCTCCTGCCACTGCTGGTCAAACTGCTGGTGCTGGGCAGCCAACTGGCTAAGTTGCTGACGCACTCCCTGCAGCTGTTGTTGGCCAAGCTGGGCCTGACGCAGCTGCTGCTGGCTTTGGGCCAACCCCTGTTCCAGCGCTTGGCCACGGCTAAGCAGGGTGCTCATCAGCTCGTTCCACTCAATGGGGCTTTGGCGCAGCGGCAGCGGATGGCCAAGCAGGGTATCGCCCCCCAGCTGTTGCCAGCGCTGGGTCAGCTGCTCGGCGCGGGCTTCCAGCTCCGGCAGATGTTGCTGACGCACCGCCAGCTGGCGGGCCAGCTCCTGACGCTCGCTCTCGCACTGAATGTATTGATGATTGAGCCGCTCCCATTCGAGTTCGAGGCTTCTGACCCGCTCCGCCAGCTGACCTAGGATCCCCGCCACCTGGGGCTGGCTCTGGCTGTAGGGGTGCTCCACGGAACCGCACAGCGGGCAAGGTTCGCCATCGCTCAGGATATGGCGATACTGCTCGAAGCTGGCGATGGCGCGGGACTGCTCCAGCGCATGGCGCGCCTCATCCCGCTGCAGGGCGAGCCGCTCGCGGGCGGGGGCCAGCTCTTCGCCGAGGGTGGCGAGCTTGCCAAGGGCCTGCTCCAGCTGGGCAATCTCCTGTTGCAGGCGGGTATGCTGCTCGCCGTGGTTGCGGCCGTAATCGGCCAGCTCCAGCAGCTGGCGCAGCTGGCCCAGCTGTTCGGTTTGCTGCTGCCACTGCTCCTGCGCTTTGGCGAGGCGGCTCTCCCACTGCTGCTCCTGCAGCTCGTTCTGTTGCTGTTGCAGCCGAGCTTGTTCATGTTGCCAGTAGTCGCGCTCCTGCTGCCCCTTTTCCAGCTGGCGTTGCAGCTGCTGCAGGGCGCGCAGCTTGTGATCGCGCAGGGTGAGCAGTTGCTGCAGCTTGTCGGCATCCTCTGCCCAATCTTGCATGGCGCTGAGCAGGGGCTGCCACTGGCGGGCCACCGGTGCCAGCTCCTTGTGCTCTTCGAGCCAAAGGCCCCACTGCTGGTGCTGCTGCTTGAGCAGCTCCACCTGTCGGCTTTGCTCGCGCCAGCCCTGCTCCAGCGTGAGTTGCACTTCTCGCTCCTGTGCCCCCTCCTGCTGGATCTTCTGCAACTGCTGCACTTTTTCCCGGATGCGGGTATCGAGCTCCTGCGCCCGCTTGAGTTCGGGTTGCAGGGCACCCCATTCCCGCTCGGCGGCGATCTTCTCCGCCAGCAACTGCTGTTCGGTCAGCGCGCTCTGCTGGGTCTGCTCCTCGAGTTTGGCCAGCTCCGGCCCCAGCTCGGCGATCACCTTCTCCTGCTGCTGTACCTCAAGGGTGAGGCGGGCCAGCTCGTCGTGATCGGCGCGGGCCACCTGGGCCTGTTCGGCACGGGCAAACTCCTCGCGCTCGGGGGCCGCGGCGCCGTGGGCCTGCAGGGCGGCATCGAGCGCCGCCTGTCCCTCGGCGCAGCCCTGCAGCTGGGCTGCAATGCGACTGTTGAGGTCGCGCAAGTCCTGCATCAGCAGCTGCTGTTGCTGCTCGTGCTTGAGGGTGGTGGAGAGGCTCACCTGCTGGCTTACCCACTGTTCGCGGGTCGCTTCATCCATCAGCGCCACGTCGCCGAGGCGCTGGGCGATGGTGGCCAGCTTCTGCTGTTCTTCCCGCGCCCGTTCATAGGTCTGGATGGAGATGGCAGAGTAGAGTTCGGTGCCGGTCATCCGTTCGAGCAGGGCGGAGCGCTCGTTGGCATCCGATTTGAGGAAGGCGGCAAATTCCCCCTGCGGCAGGATCACCGCGCGGCGGAACTGCTCCCAGGAGAGACCCACCAGCTCGTCGATGCGATCCTGCAGCTCCCGCTTGCTGCCGGAGAAAACCTGCCCTGACGCCACATCGGTCAGGGTTCGCTCCTGCGCCTGAAAACGCCCCTCCGAGCGGTTTCGCGCCCGGCGCACCGCCCAGCGGGCCAGCCAGATGCGGCCATCGCAGCCACGAAACTGCACCTCGGCAAAGCCGCTGGCGTGGCCGCGACTGAGGATGCCACGCACGTCGTTGGCCTTGAGCTTCTCTTCGTCATCCATGCGGCCCACTTCGGCCACGTTCTTGCGATTGGCAATAAAGCGCGGCATCTCGTCGTAGAGGGCCAGACAAATGGCGTCGAGCAATGTGCTCTTGCCCGCGCCAGTGTTGCCGGTGATGGCAAACAGACCGGCGGCGCCGAGCGCCCCCCTGGTAAAGTCGATGGTGAAGGGGCCGGTCAGACTGGCCAGATTCTCACCTGACAGAGACAAGATTTTCATTGGTTTGACTCCTTCACCTGCTCCAGGATCTCTTCAAACGAGGCGACCAGTTGTGCTTCGGGTTCCCCCTCGAACTGGCGCTGATAGCAGAGGCGAAACACCTCGGTGGGGGAGAGCTCATCGAGCCTGCGCCGCTCGCGACCATCGGCCAGCCCTTCGCCCGAGCCCTGATACTGGGTGCTGATGCGGGCCAGACGCACCGGTTTGTCTGCGATTGCGGCGAGAATGCGCTCGCGGATGCGCGCTTCTGGCTTGGGCAGCAGCAGCCGCACTTCGAGGAAGGGTTGTGCCTCTTGTGGACAAGCAGGCAGCTCGAGCGATGCGATGGCTTGGAGTGCGTCGTCGAGGCTGCTCTGGGGCAGGCGGATCATCTCCACCGCGCGGGGTACAGGGATCCGCTCCAGCCCGGCCAGTTTCCCCTCTGAAAAGGTCACTTCCAGCACCTGATGGTTGTAGTTGGCTTCGGCCAGCGAAAGCGGCAGCGGCGAGCCGCTGTAGTGCACCCCCTCGGCCGGGCTCTGGGCCAGATGGAGGTGGCCGAGCGCCGTGTAGTCGGCACCGGCAAAGAGTTCGGCAGGCAGTGCGTGCTGGTTGCCGCCGAGCACCCGCCGCTCCGACAGCTCCGAGAGCTGGCCCGCCGCCAGATAGGCATGGCCCATGGCGATGAGCGGCAGACCCTCCCCGCAGCGGGCGCGCCCTTCGGCCAATACCTCGGCGTAGATTTGGCGTACCCCTTCGATCAGCCGGTCCTGCCCTTCTTCCAACGGCTCCACCCGCAAGTCGCTGCTGCGCAGGAACGGCACGGCGGCGCACCAGGCGGCAATGTTGCCCTCCTTGTCTTGCAGCGGTACCAGCAGGCGGTCGGTCTCGAGCTTGCCCTCACTGTCGCGACTGATGCTGCCCACCAGATGCAGATCAAAGGCGCGCAGCAGCTCGTGGGGGGCATCGAGCTTGGAGGGAGAGTCGTGGTTGCCGCCGATCAGCACCATGTTGAGGTGGGGCATCTCGGCGCGCAGCCGCGCCAGAAAACGGTAGAGTTGTTGCCAGGCGCTGGCGGGCGGATTGGCGGTATCAAACAGATCGCCCGCTACCAACAGGGCGTCGATCTCGCGCGCCTTGAGGGTGTCGCTCAGCCAGTCGAGGAAGGCATCGTGTTCAAAACGGCGGTCATGACCATGGAGTTGATGGCCAAGATGCCAGTCGGCGGTATGGAGGATTTTCATTGGAAAGCAGCCCGGTTGCAGGGACGGTGCCTAGGGCACCCGATGGAGACAAGATGAGGATGCCCCGTGCTTTTTTCAAGTAAAACAGCGGTCTGTCATCAGTTCATGCGGGTTCGCAGCACATCTTGTACTGGGGGTGACCGGTGAGGGGATCGGACTCTTCACCCTTGATGACGAAACCGTGGCGACGATAGAAACGTACCGCCTGATCGTTCTCGACGAAGACCCGGGCGTAGAGCGACGCCCCCTGACGCTTGGCCTCCTGCAGCAGGGCGTGGCCGACACCGCGACCCTGACGGTCGGGACGCACAAAGAGGGCGGCGAGATAGTTGTCCACCATCGCCATGAAACCGAGCAGATCGCCGCGCTCCTCGAACACCCAGATGGCGGCACGATCGAGATAGCGGGTACGCAGATCCTCCTGTGCCTGCCACCAGCAGGAGGCATCGACGAAATCGTGGGCCTGCAGGGAGGCCAGCAGCCAGATTTCGACGATCTCTTCCATATCTTCCGGGCGACTGGGCCGCAACATAAATCCATCCTTGGTAACAACTTGTACACTCGCAGTCTAGGGGAACTTGACGGCCGTTCAGGTGATATAAATGAGACCCTGTGAGGTCGATCGCCCTTTATTTAGCGAGAATGATTGGCTGATCACAAAGCGCCTCTCTAGTACAATGCCCGCCGGACAATCTAGAGACCGAGGACGCCATGTGGTTTAAAAACCTGCAGATTTATCGCTTTACCCGCCCCTTTGACCTGACCGTGGATCAGCTGGAAACCCAGCTGGAAGCCTGTGCCTTCACCCCTTGCGGCAGTCAGGACATCTCCCGTTTCGGGTGGGTCAAGCCCCTTGGCAAATTCGGCTCAACCCTGACCCACTCTGCCTCCGGCCACATCCTCATCTGCGCCCGCAAAGAGGAGAAGATGCTGCCCGGTACCGTGGTCAAGGAGATGCTGGCCGAGAAGGTAGAAGCGATCGAGTTCGAACAGGGACGCGCCCTCAAGAAGAAAGAGAAGGAGGCGCTGAAAGAGGAGATCCTCCACACCCTGCTGCCCCGTGCCTTTAGTCGTACCAGCCAGACCTTCGCCTGGATCAATCCGGCCGACAATTTGATGGTGGTGGACGCAGGTTCTGCCAAGAAGGCGGACGACCTGCTGGCACTGTTGCGCAAATCCATCGGCTCCCTGCCGGTGGTGCCGGTGGCTCTCAAGAATCCGCCCGAGATCACCATGACCGAGTGGCTGAATGAGGGCAACCTGCCCGCTTCCTTCACTCTGGAAGATGAAGCCGAGCTGCGCAGCGCCATGGAGCACGGCGGCATCATCCGCTGCAAGCAGCAGGATCTGATGACGGATGAAATCAAGAACCACCTGGCCAATGACAAGCTGGTGACCAAGCTGGCCCTCAACTGGGGCGAGACCGTCAGCTTCGTGCTGGGGGATGATCTCTCCATCAAGCGTCTGAAATTCAGCGAAGAGCTGCGCGAGCAGAACGACGACGTCACCAGCGAAGATCCGGCCGCCCGTCTGGATGCAGACTTCGCGCTGGTCACCGCCGAGCTGTCCCAGTTTATCCCGGCGCTGTTTGCCGCCCTGGGTGGCGAAGAGCAGTCCATCTAAGCTAACTGGCTCTACCTGATTGAAAAAAACCGCCTTCGGGCGGTTTTTTTATGTCTGTTACGGATAGCCATTATTGATAGATGAGTAAGATATTGATCTTGCTCAATAACTTGAGCTACCAGCGCCAATCGTGACATAGTCCCTCTTCATGGTCATAAAACAGACAAGGAGAGAGTCATGTTGCGCAAACCTCTGGGGCTCGCTATCGCCCTTGCCCTGCTGGCCGGTTGTGCCAGTGACAACGGCTTTCACTACACCCCGCCAGCCCAGACCCTGATCGCGCCGGAGGCGGCCAGTGGCTGGACCGACAAGCAGGGCTGGCAGGGCCATGACTTCATGGTGGCGGCCGCCAACCCGCTGGCGGTGGATGCGGGCTACCAGATCATCAAGGCCGGTGGCAGTGCCGTCGATGCCGCCATTGCGGTGCAGCTGGTGTTGACGCTGGTGGAGCCGCAATCCTCCGGGATCGGTGGCGGAACGCTGCTGCTGGTGTGGGATGGCCGCAAGGTGAGTGCGGTGGATGGCCGCGAGACGGCGCCGGCCGCTGCCACCGACCAGCTGTTTATGCAAGATGGCAAGCCGCTGGCGTTTTATGACGGGGTGGTGGGGGGCCGCTCGGTCGGCGTTCCCGGCACCCTGCGCGCTCTGGCACTGGCCCATCAGCGTTATGGCAAGTTGCCCTGGGCTGCGCTGTTCGAGCCTGCCATCACGCTGGCAGAGCAAGGATTTGTGATAAGTCCACGGCTGGCCACATTGCTGGCCAAGGATCCCTATCTGGCACGGGATCCGCAGGCGCGAGCCTATTTCTATCAGGCGGATGGCAGCCCCAAAACGGCGGGTACCCGGCTGACCAACCCGGCGCTGGCCAAGGTGCTGCGCACTCTGGCAACGGAGGGGGCGGATGCCTTCTATCGGGGGCCGCTGGCGGATGCCATGGTGGCCAAGGTACGCCAGCATCCCACCAATCCCGGGGTACTGGCGGCCACCGATCTGGCCAGCTATCAGGCCAAACTGCGGGATGGCCTCTGCTTTGACTATCGCCAGAGCAAGATCTGCGGTTTCCCCACTCCCTCATCCGGCACTCTGGCGCTCGGCCAGATTTTCGGCATGCTGGAGAGCCGCGATATGGCGGCCCTCAAGCCGATCACCACGAAGGAGGGGGGGCTGGCTGCCTCCAGCGAGGCTATCCACCTCTACAGCGAAGCGGCGCGTCTGGCCTTCGCCGATCGCAACCAGTACGTCGCCGACAGCGATTTTGTCAGGGTGCCGGTGCAGGGGTTGCTGGACAAGGGCTATCTGGCCGAGCGCGGCAAGCTTGTCGGTCAGCACTCCATGGGGATTGCCAAGCCCGGTACGCCGCCACTGGCGCTGGCGCGCGGCAAGGATGCGACCCCGGAACTCCCCTCTACCAGCCATGTCTCGATCGTCGACAAGGCGGGGATGGCCATCTCCATGACCAGCTCCATCGAGGATGGTTTTGGATCGCGTCAGATGGTCAACGGCTACCTGCTCAACAACCAGCTCACCGATTTCTCCTTCACCTCGGTAGATGCTGCCGGTCTGCCGGTGGCAAACCGGGTGGAGCCGGGCAAGCGGCCCCGATCCTCCATGTCACCCCTGCTGGTGTTTGACAAGCCAAGCGGCGAGCTGACCATGACGCTGGGCTCGCCGGGGGGCTCCGCCATCATCAACTACGTGGGCAAGACCCTGCTCGGCACCCAGGATTGGGGTCTGAACCTGCAACAGGCCATCAATCTGCCCAACTTTGGCAGCCGCAACGGCCCCACTGAGCTGGAAGCGGGACGCACCCCCATGTCGGTGGTCGAGGGGTTGAAGGCGAGGGGACACGAGGTGGTATTGAACGAGCAGACCTCCGGCCTGCAGGGGGTTGAGCGCAACACTGGCGGCTGGTTTGGCGCTGCGGATCCGCGCCGGGAAGGGATCGCCAAGGGGGAGTGAGGTTCCCATAGCAACAAGGCCAGCATGATGCTGGCCTTGTTGTTGATGGAGCGTGACGGAGCGCTTACTGGATACCCAACAGCTCCACGTCGAAGATCAGGACTGATCCCGGCGGGATTTTGCCTGCGGCACGGTCGCCGTAGGCGAGGTTGGCGGGGATGTAGAAACGGGTCTTCTCACCTTCCACCATCAGCTGTACCCCTTCGGTCCAGCCAGCGATCACCTGATTGAGGCCAAACTCGATGGGCTCGCCACGGGCGACCGAGCTGTCAAAGACGGTACCGTCCAGCAGCTTGCCCTCGTAGTGCACCTTCACCTTGCTGGTGGCGGTGGGGTGAACGGTGCCGGTGCCCGGGGTCAGCACTTCGTACTGCAGGCCGGAGGCGGTGGTGGTCACCAGCGGTTTGTCCTTGTTGCTGGCGAGGAACTCGGCGCCAATCCGCACGTTGTCGGCCGCCAGCTTCTTGTTGTTGCTGCTGGAGTAAAAATAGTAGGCCACACCGGCGATGAGCAGCGCGATCAGTATGAATTTCATCGGTTTTTCCTGTTCCATGAAATGTAAAAAGTGCAAGGAGGGCGCCATCTTATCGCGCACCGCCCCTGATGGCGAGCCACAGGGCGGGAGGATGTGAGCGGGCAGGCAAAGCCCGGCGAGCTGGACGCAAAAAGGGGCGAGTCGGTGACTCGCCCCTTTTCATGGCAGCTGCGCTTACTTGGCGGCCACCATCATCAGGGCGGGCAGGGCGAAGAAGAGACCCGTCACATAACCCAGAGCCAGCAGCTTGTTCTCGCTGCCTACCCGGGCCAGCCCCTCGGCGGCGCGCACCGGCAGGTCGCGCAGGAAGGGGATGCCATAGATGATGACCACGGCAAAGAGGTTGAACAGCACGTGGACCAGTGCGATGGTCAGAGCCAGCTGGGCACCGGCTCCGCTGATGGCGGTGGCTGCCAGCAGGGCGGTGATGGTGGTCCCGATATTGGCCCCCAGGGTGAAGGGGTAGAGCTGACGGGTGCTGAACACGCCGCCGCCGGCCAGCGGGATCATCAGGCTGGTGGTGGTGGAGGAGGACTGCACCATGATGGTCACCAGCGCACCTGAGGTGATGCCGGTCAGCGGGCCACGGCCCAGCGCCTTGTGCAGCACCTCTTTGGCACGGCCAACCAGTACCTGTTGCAGCACTTTGCCGAGATAAGTGACGCAGGCGAGGATCAGCAGGATACCGATGACGATAGTGGCGATGGCGGCACCCTTGCCCGGCAGGAAGGCGACGGCGCTGTCAATCAGCTGCTGGGCCGGTGCGGTCAGCGGCTTCATGAAATCCATGCCCTTCATCGACATATTGGCGGAGCCTACCAGCAGGTTGGCCAGCCACTCGGCGCTATGTTGCAGCAGACCGAACATCAGCTCCAGCGGCAGGAAGATGAACACCGCCAGCAGGTTGAAAAAGTCGTGCACGGTGGCGGCGGCGAAGGCGCGGCGGAACTCGGCGCGATCCCGCACATGGCCCATGGAGACGATGGTGTTGGTGATGGTGGTGCCGAGGTTGGCACCCATCACCATGGGGATGGCCATGCTGATGGGCAGGCCGCCAGCCACCAGACCGACGATCACCGAGGTGACGGTGCTGGAGGATTGCACCAGCGCGGTAGCGAGAATACCCAGCAGCAGGGCGACAAAGGGGTTGTTGGCAAAGGCGAAGATCTGGGCTGCGCCCTCGGCGCCGCCGGAGAAATCTTTGAAGCCGTGGGAGATGGCGCCCACGGCAACCAGGATCAGGTAGACCAGTACGATGACACTCATCCAGTTGAACAGGGCGCGGGTCGCGGGCGGCTGTGACAAGGAGTGATGGTGTTGCATAAAGCCTCTTGAGACGGTCGTTCCGTCTTGGGTTGTTGATGACCCGCGCATTTAATCAATGGTTAATGACAGAAATATGACAACGTGACATTTCGATGATGTTTTTATGACGACGAACTGCGGCGACAGGCGCTGACCGAGTCGGTTGGCTCTGGGGTGGCAAAAGGGGGGGACGAAAGCACTGCCGCCTTGCCAGCCGGAATGTGAGCGCTACACTGCGCCCCTTTATTGGCAAGCAGGAGTAAACAAGATGATGCGTGCATGGATCCTCTCTCTGTCGCTGGGGCTGCTCTCGGCAGGGGCACAGGCCAGCCTGTTGAAAACCGACTGCAACCTCGACAAGGCCCTCAAAAACGAAGCGGTGAATGCCACTCTGGGGGTCAAGGGCAACTGTGATACCAGCAAGCTGGTGAAGCAGGAGAAAGAGAAGGTGAAAGCTGAGGTGCAAAAAGGCCGCACCGACCTGCTGGGCGAGAAGCGTGCCGACCTCAAGGAGAGCGGCAACGGTATGCAGCAGAAGATGGACAAGGCAAACCACCAGCTGCACAAGGCGGAGCAGGATGTCAAGACCATCACTCGCGATCCGGTCAAGGCTGCGGCGACCGCCGTACTGGATAAGCAGTAAGCAGACCGGGCCCAAGCCCGTGTGACCGGCCACAGACCGGCAGCAAAAAGGGGAGCCATGGCTCCCCTTCTGTCTATCCGTTATCCGCAAAGGATCAGGCGTCAGCCGCTTCCTCGTACTGACGGAACGGGATACGGAACACCGCCAGACGCAGGAACAGATAGGTTGCGCCGAGGCCCGCCCAGATCAGGCCCAGCTCCAGCGAGCTCTGCTCCAGGTTGATCCACAGAGCACCGATGGTGGCGGCGCCGAGCAGCGGCATCAGCAGGTAGATGACGTGATCCTTGAGGGTCTTGTTGCGTTTCTCGCGCACCCAGAACTGACCGATCACCGAGAGGTTGACGAAGCTGAACGCCACCAGTGCGCCAAAGTTGACCAGCGCCAGTGCGGTATCCAGATCAAACGACACGGCGGAGAGGGCCAGACCGCCCACCATCAGCACGTTGATGGCCGGAGTGCGGTATTTCGGGTGGATGTAGCCAAACACCCGCTCCGGGATCATCCGGTCACGCCCCATCACGTAGAGGATGCGCGACACACCGGCGTGAGCCGCCATGCCGGAAGCCAGTACCGCGACCGTGGTGCAGACCAGCACCACGGACTGGAAGAAGGTGCCGCCAACGTAGAGGGCGATCTCCGGCAGTACCGCATCCGGATGCTGGAAGCGGGCAAGGCTCGGGAAGTAGAGCTGCAGGCAGTAAGAGACCACCACGAAGATGATGCCGCCGATAAGGGCCGTCAGCACGATCGCCTTGGGGATCACCTTGCCAGCGTTCGGCGTCTCTTCGGAGAGGGAGCTCAGACCGTCAAAGCCCAGGAACGAGAAGCAGAGGATGGTCGCACCGGTAAAGAGCGGTACCAGCTGTGCTGACTCGAAGTGGAACGGACGGCTGCTCATCAGGGTGCCAGCCCCTTCACCGTGGTAGATGCCCCACGCCATCAGGCCGATAAAGAGGGTGATGATGGCCAGCTGGATCACCACGATCAGACCATTGAAGTTGGCGACCAGATTGATGCCACGCAGGTTCAGGAAGGTCATCACGGTCACCAGACCGAAGATGAACACCCAGGGCTCAACGCCCGGGAACATGGCGGTCAGGTAGATCTTGGCCAGCAGGATGTTGATCATCGGCATGAACATGTAGTCGAGCAGGGATGACCAGCCGACCATGAAACCGACGTAGGGGTTGAACACCTTCTGGGCATAGGTATAGGCAGAGCCCGCAGAGGGGAACTTGCGTACCAGATGACCGTAGCTGAAAGCGGTGAGCAGGATGCCACCCAGAGCCAGCAGATAGGCGGTGGCGACCCGGCCATCGGTGATGTCACCGACGATGGCGAAGGTGTCGAAGACAGCCATGGGGGTCAGATAGGCCAGACCCATCACAATCACTTGTGTCAGGGTAAGGGTCTTGAGCAGCTTGGCGTTTTGCGATGCCATTACGCTTTCTCCTCAATCAGTGCCGCAGCACGTGCTTGCAACGAGCGCAGGGATACGATGGATTCGCAAGCCTGTACATCAAGGGCGCCGGGGAGGCGCATACCGGGCTGTACCGGCAGGAAAGCATTAAAACGCCCCATTGTTATCCTCTCAACGTCGGGAGATTGTTTGGCAATCTCGGATATCACTTCCGGAAATGTTCCGGCCTCTTGTGGTGGGTTTGTACTGCACTTCAAAATAGAAAAACCGATGTCGCAGTGAACATCGGTCCTTTATTGGCGGCGTATTGTGCATTCGGTCAGCCCCCTTGACAAGCAAAAAAGGGCGGATTAACGCATTTTTTTGCATACGCAGGGGGCGGGTAAGTGGTCACTCGCCCCCGGCAGCCGTCCCCGAGCCGCTCCCCCCTTTTCGGGGGGGAAGAGAACCCTGTCGTAACGTATGAAAAGTCGGCAAATTGGGGCTGCAGGGTGCATAGCGCCTCAACATTGATCCTGATCATATTTGCCGGCGTTCCCCCGGGCTCGAGTCCAGCGATCTTATCGGCTGGCGGGGGATGGGAGGGGGTGAAATGGAAAAAGAGTGATTGCATATCCATTCACATTAGTGACTAATGATAGGAGGCGACGCGGCTCGGGCCATGGCACGGCGAGCGGTCCGGCTGGGTAGTTATTTGAAATCAGTCACACTTCCTGCAGAAACCGCGTTTCTGGCAACCAGCTCGCCGCAAAAACAACAAGGAGCCCGCAGGCTCCTTGTTTTGTATGGCGGTATGGTTGAGCCGCGATTACTGGGCGATCTCCACCTTGTCAGCAGGTTGTAGCGGGATGCGGAACACGGTGAGGCGCAGGAACAGGTAGATGGCACCCAGCGCCGCCCAGATCAGCCCCAGCTCGAAGGAGGCGGGTTCCAGATTGAGCCACAACACCCCGATGCAGGCGGCGCCACAGAGCGGCAGCAGCAGGTACATCAGGTGATCCTTGAGACACTTGTTGCGGCCCAGCTTCACATAGAAGTGGGCAATCACCGCCAGATTGACGAAGGTGAAGGCCACCAGGGCGCCAAAGTTGATCAGTGCCAGTGCCATCTCGAGATCGAACGATACTGCGGAGAGGGCCAGCAGACCGACCAGCAGCACATTGCATGCCGGGGTCTGCCACTTCGGATGCACATAGGAGAAGAAGCGACTCGGCAGAGCGCGATCACGACCCATTACATAAAGCAGGCGCGACACCCCGGCGTGAGAGGCGAGTCCCGAGGCCAGCACCGCCACCGTAGTGCAGACCAGTACCACCGCCTGGAACAGTTTGCCACCGACATAGAGAGCGATCTCCGGCAGGACTGCATCCGGTTGCTTGAAGCGGGAGATGTCCGGGAAGTAGAGCTGCAGGAAGTAGGACGTGCTGACAAACAGCACACCGCCGATCAGCGCCGTCAGCACGATGGCGCGGGGGATCACCCGATCCGCGTCCGGTGTCTCTTCCGACAGGGTGCTGATGGCATCAAAGCCGAGGAACGACAGACAGAGGATGGAGGCACCCATCAACAACGGCGAGATGTTGATCTGCTCGGAGAAGAAGGGACGGCTGCTGGCCACGGTCCCCAACCCTTCACCGTTGTGGACGCCCCAGGCGATCAGGCCGATGAAGACGGCGATAATACTGAACTGCATGATGACGATCAGGCTGTTGAAGTTGGCCACCAGCTTGATACCGCGCAGGTTAAGGGCGGTCATCACCGCCGCCAGACCAAAAATATAGGTCCAGGGCTCCACCTCGGGGAAGAGAGCCTGCAGATAGATCTTGGCCAGCAGCATGTTGATCATCGGCATGAACATATAGTCGAGCAGGGAGGTCCAGCCCACCATAAAGCCGACATAGGGGTGAAACACCTTCTGGGCATAGGTATAGGCGGAGCCTGCCGACGGGAACTTGCGTACCAGATGGCCGTAGCTCAGGGCGGTGAACAACATGCCGATGAGGGCAAAGAGGTAGGCGGTCGGCACATGGCCTTCGGTAATTTCGGTGACGATGCCGAAGGTATCGAATACCGCCATGGGAGTGAGGTAGGCAAGACCCATGACCACGACCTGCCACAGTTTCAGGGTCTTTTTCAGACCAACCGGTTGGGCGTTCATCATGCCTGTTCCTCACGCGGTGCCAGGGCGGCACACTCCATCAACGAAACCGGGAGAGAGGCCCGGGAATCAAGGGCGCCGGGGTGGCGCGCGCCGGTCAGAGCCGGCAGGAAAGCATAGAGATGCCCCATGTTGTTCCTCACAGAATGTGGTGTCGGGAGATTGCTGCCAATCTCGCTATCTTTTCCGGGGGTTATCCGGCCTCGTTTATGGGTTTGTTCGCTGCACAAAAAAGGACCGGTGAGATGTGGTGATACCGGTCCTTGCAGTGGCGGCGCATTGTGCATTTGCAGGGCCCCCTTGACAAGTAAAAAAGGGGGGCGAAACTGCATTTTTTTGCACAGGTTAGCGATTGCTTTCCTGCTGGTCAGTCCAGCACGGCCTCCAGCGATTTTTCAAGGAGTCGCAACCCTTCGTCAATCACTGCCGCAGGGGCGGTCAGGGGGGCGAGAAAACGGATGACATTTGCGCGCACCCCGCATGAGAGCAGGATCAGACCGCGTTTGCCCGCTTCGGTCACCAGACGTTTGGTGAGGTCGGGATCGGGCCGGCTGGCATCACGTTGTTTCACCAGTTCCATGGCCACCATGGCTCCGGGTCCACGAATTTGACCTATGCAGTCAAAACGCTCGGCTATGCGTTCCAGTCCCGCCTTGATCTGCTCACCTTGCGCCTGGGCCTTCTGGTTGAGCTGCTCCTCTTCGATCACCTGCAACACCGCCAGCGCGGCGGCGCAGGCAATGGGGGAACCGGCATAGGTGCCACCCAGGCCCCCCGGCTTGGCGGCGTTCATGATCTCTGCCTTGCCGACTACTGCAGAGAGCGGGAAGCCCCCCGCCAGACTCTTGGCCAGGGTCATGATGTCCGGCTCGATGCCGGCATACTCGGTGGCGAAGGTCTTGCCGGTGCGGCAGAAGCCGCTCTGGATCTCGTCACAGATGAGCAGAATGCCGTGCTGATCGCAGATGCTGCGCAGCTTTTGCATAAAGCTCACGGAGGCAGGATAGAAGCCCCCTTCTCCCTGTACCGGCTCGATGATGATGGCGGCAACGCGGGAGGGTTCGATGTCGGCGCTGAAGCAGAGATCGAGGGCGTACAGGGCATCCTCTTCACTTACCCCCAGATAGTCGGCGGGGAAGGGGATGTGGTAGACCTCACCCGGGAAGGGGCCAAAGCCGGTCTTGTAGGGGACCACCTTGCCGGTGAGCGCCATCCCCATCATGGTGCGGCCGTGAAAGCCCCCCTTGAAAGCGATGGTGCCGCTGCGACCGGTATGGGCGCGGGCGATCTTGATGGCGTTCTCGACTGCCTCGGCACCGGTGGAGAGAAACAGGGTGCGTTTCGGGGTCGGGCCGGGCACCAGGGCGTTGAGCTTTTCGGCAAGCTCGATATAGCCCGGGTAAGGGGTGACCTGAAAGCAGGTGTGGCTGAATTTTTCCAGCTGCTCGCGCACCGCCGCCACCACCTTCGGGTGGTTGTGGCCGGTGTTGAGCACGGCGATGCCGGAGGCAAAGTCGATGTAGCGGTTGCCCTCCACATCCCACAGCTCGGCATTTTGCGCTCGGTCGATAAAGACCGGCAGCAGGGTGCCAACGCCGTTGACCACGGCCGCTTCGCGGCGCGCTTGCCACGCCTTGTTTGATTCTGACTGACTCATCTTTCCTCCCTGAGGGGCCGCAGCCCCGGATATTCCCTGAAAATGTGGCGGGCGTTTTGGCGCCCATCACCGCTAATTAGCCTATCGGGCCAGATCGGCGGCGTGTGGTGTGTGTTGCAGAAGCCCTCTTGGGAGGCAGCGCAGGCCAAATTATGCCCCTTGCCGCCTCGGGTAAACGTCTGCATCTATCTGTAAAAGCGATGAATCTTGCGGCTAAAGCATCGATGAATACGATGCTTTAGCCCTCTTCTGCCCTAGCGAATGGCGCCAAAGCAGAGGTATTTGGTCTCCAGATACTCCTCCAGCCCCTCGGCGGCCCCTTCCCGGCCCAGACCTGACTCCTTGATGCCGCCGAAGGGAGCCAGCTCAGTTGAAATGATCCCCTCGTTGATGCCGACCATGCCGTATTCAAGCTGCTCGGCGACGCGCCAGACACGGGCGATATCGCGGCCATAGAAGTAGGCGGCGAGCCCATAAGGGGTATCGTTAGCCAGCGCGATGGCTTCGGCTTCCGTCTCGAAGCGCACCAGCGGGGCGACCGGGCCGAAGATCTCCTCCTGCAGGATGGGGTTGGTTTTATCCACCTTGCCCAAAATGGTGGGTTGGTAGAAGAGGGGGCCGGCGGGGTGGGCTTTGCCCCCCAGCAGTACTTCGGCACCGGCGGCGACTGATTGCTGCACCAACTCGGCTACCTTGCTGGCGGCGGCGGGGTTGATGAGCGGGCCGATCTGGGTGCCTTCCGCCATGCCATCTCCCACCTTGAAGGCTCTGACGGCAGCGGTCAGCTTCTCGGCGAAGGCGTCATAGATACTGGCCTGCACCAGAATGCGGTTGGCGCAGACGCAGGTTTGCCCGGCGTTGCGGTATTTGGAGGCGAGTGCCCCGGCCACGGCGGCGTCGAGGTCGGCGTCGTCAAAGACGATAAAGGGGGCGTTACCGCCCAGCTCCAGCGACAGCTTCTTCATGGTGTCGGCGCACTGGCGCATCAGCAGCTTGCCGATGCGGGTGGAGCCGGTGAAGGAGAGCTTGCGCACCACCGGATTGCTGCACAGCTCGTTGCCCACAGCGCTCGCCTGATGGCTGGTGACGATATTGATGACACCGGCGGGGATGCCCGCCTGCTCGGCCAACACCGCCAGCGCCAGCGCGCAGAGCGGCGTTTCTGCGGCGGGTTTGATGACGATGGTGCAACCCGCTGCCAGCGCAGGGCCCGCCTTGCGGGTGATCATGGCAATGGGGAAGTTCCACGGAGTGATGGCGGCGACTACCCCGACCGGCTGCTTGATGGTGGCCAGCCGGCGATCGCCGCTAAAACCCGGGATGGTGCGGCCATAGGCGCGCTTGCCCTCCTCGGCGAACCACTGGATAAAGCTGGCGCCATAGGCCACCTCGCCCTTGGCTTCTGCCAGCGGCTTGCCCTGCTCGCAGGTCATGATGCGCGCCAGCTCGTCGCTATGGGTTGTGATGGCGGCAAACCAGGCGTAGAGCTTGTTGCTGCGCTCCTTGGCGGTCAGCGCAGCCCAGGCGGGTTGCGCCGCGTGGGCGGCCGCGATGGCGCGGCGGGTATCCTCGGCATCCATGTCGGGCACCTGGGTAATGACGGCCCCGCTGGCAGGATTGGTCACCTCGAAGGTGCGGCCGCTGGCGGCCTCGCACCAGTGACCAGCTATATAGGCACGGGATTTGATCAAGCTTTGATTGGAACTGGTAGCGGACATGGCAAGCCTCGATGATGAAACCTGGCAGCAAGGTGGCGATGATGCGGCTCATCCTGTACTGCTGCCGTATAAAATAATAAGCACAGAGAGACCATAAATTGAGCGCAAATGTTTTTCAAGTGTTAAATATATTTGAATTGTTGGTGTGTCGCATGCTAGAAATTGGGCTGTGTAGCGCAGTTTAACCAGATGAACAGGGTATCGCACGATAAGTGGTGTGCAAAATAATGAACGCCAGGCTGTGTAAGATAGCAAACAGTGATGCCATGGCTGGTCCGCTATTTTAACCAGTGGCAACAGGGAGGTGGCCAATGTACCAACGTGACAAGGGAATCGATGGCGGAGGCCTGCCATGAGCGGGGCGTCAACCCAGAGCAGCAGTACCCGCTCCGGTCAGGGGGCTGCACGGCAGGCGAGCATGGGGGAGCGGCTGGCGGCGGTGCGTCATCAACTGGGGCTCTCCCAGCGGAGGGCGGCCGAGCTGAGCGGCCTGACCCACGGTGCTATCTGCATGATCGAGCAGGATAAGGTGAGCCCCTCGGTCGCCTCGCTGCAAAAGCTGCTCACCGTATATGGCTTGCCACTGTCACGCTTTTTTGCCGAAGAGGAGCTGAGTCGCCCGCCGCAGGTGGTGATCAAGGGTGATCAGTTGATCGAGCTGGGCAGTCAGGGGGTCTCGATGAAGCTGGTGCACAACGGCAACAACCGCCGCCAGCTCGGCTTTATGCTGGAGACCTATCCCCCGGGCACCGACACCGGTGGTCAGGTGACCCACCAGGGAGAAGAGGTGGGCACTGTGCTGGAGGGTTCGGTGATCCTGACCGTGGCAGGAGAGAGTTATCAGCTGGAGGCGGGTGACAGCTATGTGATCGACACTGGCGAACCCCACAGCTTCAGCAATCCGTCGGGGGAGACCTGTCGCATCGTCAGTGCCCATACCCCGGCCAGTTTTTAATCTTGGAATAGGGTTTGCCAACCAAACCGGTAAGGAAACAGGATCATGACCGAACATGTAAACAGTTACTACGCAGCCAGCGCCAATAAACACGCGCCCTACCCGACACTGACCGAGCAGCTGGAGTGCGATGTCTGCGTCATCGGGGCGGGGTATACCGGCCTCTCCAGTGCCCTGCATCTGGTGGAGAAGGGCTACAAGGTGGTGGTACTGGAGGCAGCCCGGGTCGGTTTTGGCGCCAGCGGCCGCAACGGCGGCCAAATAGTCAACTCCTACAGCCGCGACATTGACACCATAGAAGCGAACTGCCCGCCGGATCAGGCCAGGCTGCTCGGTTCCATGCTGTTTGAGGGGGGGCAGATCATCCGCGAGCGGATCAAACGCTACAACATCCAGTGCGATCTGCAGGAGGGGGGCGTCTTTGCCGCCGAGACCGAGAAACAGTTCCACGAGCTCAAGGCGCAGCAGGCGCGCTGGCAGAAGTGGGGCAACGACAAGCTGGAGCTGCTCGATGCCAGAGGCGTGCGCGAAGTGGTGGCGAGCGATCGCTACGTCGGCGCCCTGCTCGACAAGAGCGGCGGCCATATTCACCCCCTCAATCTGGCTCTCGGCGAGGCTGAAGCGATCCGCATGCAGGGTGGGCAGATCTTCGAGCAGTCTGCCGTTACCAGCATCACCCCGGGCCAGCCTGCTCTGGTCAAGACCGCCAAAGGAGCGGTGAAGGCGCGCTACATAGTGGTGGCCGGTAACGCCTACCTCGGCAATCTGGTGCCCGAGCTCGCCGGCAAGAGCATGCCTTGCGGCACCCAGGTGATCGCCACCGAGGTGCTGGGGGAGGAGCGGGCCCGCGAGCTGCTGCCGCAGAATTACTGCCTGGAGGATTGCAACTACCTGCTCGACTACTACCGCACCAGCGCCGATCACCGGCTGATCTATGGCGGCGGCGTGGTCTATGGCGCACGGGATCCGGCAGATATCGAGCGGCTGATCATCCCCAAGATGCTCAAGACCTTCCCCCAGCTTAAAGACGTCAAGGTGGAGTACACCTGGACAGGCAATTTCCTGCTCACCCTGTCGAGGCTGCCACAGTTTGGTCGCATCGGCCCCAACATCTACTACATGCAGGGCTACAGCGGCCACGGTGTCACCTGTACCCATCTGGCGGGCAAGCTGCTCTCCGAGGTGCTGAGCGGTCAGGCGGAGCGCTTCGATGCCTTTGCCAAGCTGCCGCACTACCCCTTCCCGGGCGGTCGCCTGTTCCGCATTCCCTTCACCGCCGCGGGCGCCGCCTGGTACACCTTGCGCGATCGGTTGGGGGTATAAGGGCTGCCCGGCGAGAAATATGGTCTGGTGCTGGCGACGATGCGAGCGCAGATGCCAGCACAAATGCCGAAAAACAGAAGGCCACCGCGAGGGTGGCCTTCTGTTTTACCCGAAGCGGGTTGCCGCGATTAGCTGTAATAGGCTTCGACGGTGCCCTTGAGTTTGATCAGGATGGGTTGACCACGGCGATCCAGCGCCTTGGGGGAGGGGATCTTCACCCAGCCTTCACTGATGCAGTACTCCTCGACATCGGTGCGCTCTTTGCCGTTCAGGCGAATACCGATCGGGTGCTCGAAGCAGGCTGCCACATAGTGAGGGCTGCGGGGATTGCAGGAGAGGTGATCCGGCAGAGCCGGTTTGGTGCTGGTATCGGTCATCGATATAACCCGAAATGAATAAAAAGTGGGTCATTGTAGAGAATGCCGCCATGGCATTCAAGGCGGCCACAATACCGGCCAAGGCGGGCGGCCATTTATGTTGGTGACTTGCTTATCCCCGTTGCCAATCCATCCCCAGCTCGGGGCGACCGCTATGCCCGATCCGGATTGCGTTATCGGGCATAGCGTCTATTACAGGCTGACTTCTATTTGCGGGTCAGCTTGTCGAGGTAGCCCATGGCGAAGGCCGAGAGGACAAAGGTGATGTGGATCAGCAGGTACCACTTGATCTTGTCGTTGGGGAGGTTTTCGGCATTCATAAACACCTTGAGCAGGTGAATGGAGGAGATGGCGACAATGGAGGCGGCGACCTTGTTTTTCAGGGAGCCGGCATCGAGCTTGCCGAGCCACACCAGTTTGTCGTTCTCATCCCCTACATCGAGACGCGAGACGAAGTTCTCATAGCCGGAAAACATCACCATCACGATAAGTCCCCCTACCAGGGTGATATCGATCAGCGACAGTGTGACCAGCACCAGATCTACCTCTTTCATCTCCAGTATGTTGGGCAGGATATGGAGGATCTCCTGAAAGAATTTCACCCCCAGTGCCAGCAGTATGAGGCTGAGCCCAAGATAGATGGGGGCCATGATCCAGCGGGATGCGTACATCAATCTTTCAAACATGTTTTCCATAGTGCGATTAAAGATCCATCAAATGGTTAACAAACGAGTCGGCCATAGCTTAACCGAGATGCATCACATCTCAAGTATCTCGATAGCATATTGCTGAATTGGGTGGTGCCAGGCAGGATTTTTTAACCCCGGGGAGGGCGATGGAGCGGTTGGCAGGGCTCGTGGCCTTGCCCATCCGGTGTCAGGGAAGATCCAGGGTAAAGCGGGCACCGCCGAGGGGAGATTCATCGACCCGGATCTGGCCGCCGTAGCTGTGAACGATCTCGGTCACGACAGCCAGACCGATGCCCTGGCCGGGCGAGCTGTCAGCGCGCACGCCACGCTGAAAGATCTGCTCCGATTTGGCCGGATCGATGCCCGGGCCATCATCTTCTACCTCGATGCGTAACCGATCGAGATGGCGGCGTACCGTCACCTTCACTTCGCTGATGGCAAATTTGCAGGCGTTGTCGAGCAGGTTGCCCATCAGTTCCATCAGATCGCCCTGTTCGCCGTGGAAGAGGGCATCATCATCGAACTGGAAGTGGGTCTGCAGCTTCTTGTGGCGATAGACCTTGGCCAGACTGGCCAGCAGCTTCTCGATGAGCGGTACCGGCTCGGTGCCCTTGCTGGCGAGGCGCTGGCGACCGGTGACGGCTCGTCTGAGTTGGTACTGGATCATCTGATCCATGGTGAGGATCTGTTCATTGATGTTGTCGTGGATCTCCCGCCCCAGCTTCATTTCTCGGGTGGTGATCTGGATCAGCGCCAGCCGTGTTTTCAGGCTGTGAGCGAGATCGTTGAGGGCATGCTGGTAGCGCTGGGTCTGCTGGCGTTCGTTCTCCAGTAACTGGTTGATGGAATCGGTCAGCGGGGCCAACTCCCGTTCAAAATCATGGGCGATAGCATCCCGCTTGCCTGCCCGGATATCGTCGAGCTGATTAGCGATAGTGCGCAGGGAGCGAAGGCTCCAGAAGGTGGTGAGCAGCAGCAGCCCGGCAAGCAGCAGATAGGCGAGCAACGCCTGTTTGGCCGTCTGGTAGAGGTAGGCGCGGGACTCTTCGTGATAGCGTTTGGCCGAGTCAATCATCACCACGTAGTAGGCTGTGGTGCCGCTGCCGGGATTGCGGGTAAAACGCAGGCTGTAGACGAAGTAGCTCTCGCCGTTCTTGATGGTGTGCTTCTTGAAGAAGTAGTCGAGATCCATTCCCCCCAGATACTTCATCAGGTCCCGACAGATGGTCTGTTTGGCCTTGATCACCTCCGGCATATGGAGGCTCGACCAAATCAGCTCGCCATCGGCACGACAGATCAGCGTATCGAGATTGCTGTTACTGACCTGGCGGGAAATGCGTCCGATCTCGGTGGCTTCGCTGTTGACTGGCTTGGTAGAGGAGAACATCTTGGCAAGGTTCTCCTGCATGCCGGCGCTTGCCTTCTGGCTCTGCTCCTCCATATGGCCGAGGTAGAGGGCATAGACGGCGAACCCCATGCTCAGTGCGATGACCAGCAGCGAACTGAGCAGCAGTTTGATGTGCAGAGAGCTGCGGAGCATCCTGATGGGACGTGGCAGATGAAACTGCATCAGCTACAGGAGAGGTTGAAGATGTAGCCCTGACGACGGATGGTCGAGATGGGTTGAATCGTCCCTTCCGGATCCAGCTTTTTGCGCAGGCGGCTCACCATCACCTCTATGGTGTTGGGATCCCCCTCTCCATCGCCGTAGAGCTGGTCGAGTAACTGCTGCTTGGAGACCACCTGACGGGCGTTGCGCATCAGGTACTCCAGAATCAGGTATTCAAAGCTGGTGAGCACTGCCACTTCACCGTCGATGGTCAGCTCCTTGCGGGAGAGATCCAGCTCGTAATCACCGGCCTTCACTCTGGGGGAGATAAAGCCGGCGCTGCGGCGCATCAAGGCATTGAGGCGGGCCAGCAACTCATCTTTCTGGAACGGTTTGACCAGATAGTCATCAGCCCCCGCCTCCAGTCCTTCGACCTTGTCCTGCCAGTTGCCACGGGCGGTCAGCACAATGATGGGGAAGGGGATCTGCCGTTCGCGCAGTTGGCGGATCAACTGCAAGCCATCCATATCGGGCAGACCGAGATCGATGATCGCCACATCAATGGGGTAGTCGGCGGCATAGTGCAACGCAATTCCGGCCTGATCGGTGCTGTATACCTGATTGTTGGCTTCGGTCAGCAGAGAGGAGAGGTGGTGATTGAGCAGCTTGTCGTCTTCGACCAACAGAATTTTCATGATGTGAACGGTCATAGGGATCCAGACTGTCAATTAGAAAGTGTATGTCGCTTTGAGTCAATTCGAATCCTATCGTGCAGCTCCTGTATCGGGACTGAATCATAAGGCGTTCTGCTTGTAGAGACCTGTCAGAGGCCTGAGCAGTGGGCCGCTTCAGAGACACCGGTCTTGTCGCGTTCAAAAAACAGAAGGGGCAATGTGTGCCCCTTCTGTTTTTGTTCTGCTGCTTGTTAGCTGCGGCGCGGCGGCAGCATATTGGTGAGGGTGTTGTCTTTGAGAATATGGTGGTGATAGAGGGCCGCCACCGTGTGCAGGCCGATCAGGGCGTAACCGATATTGCCTAGGGTCTCGTGCACTTCCTTGATCAGTCCCTTGAGATCCGGACTTGGGGAGAGCAGGGCAGGCAGCTCAAGCCCGAAGAAGGGGATGGGTTTGCCCGCGGCGCTCAGCAGCAGCCAGCCAAACAGCGGGGTCAGAATAAGAAAACCGTAGAGGGCGAGGTGGGCCAGTTTTGCCAGCTTGTGCATGACCGGGGAGAGCTCGGGCACGATACGAGGTGTCGGGCTCATCCAGCGCAGGACCAGTCTGACAAAGACCAGGGCGAAGATAAGCAGCCCCAGCATAAAGTGCCACTCCTTCATCAGATCCCGGCCAGGGTCCCCTTTGGGGAAAATATCGCGAAATTCGATCAGGGCGTAGACGGCGATCATGGCCCACAGGGTCAGCCAGTGCAGCCCGATATTCAGGGTGCCATAACGTTGTTCACTGTTCATCAGCATAGGTTTGTTCCTTCGAAGTGCTGTCACATCCGTTTGGCATCCCCGCACTCAAACGTGTCGGGGCGAGGCCAGATCCTTTGGCGGCAATAGCAGAGCTACCATGCTTGCCATACATCGATAGCCTGCTTCTGACATCAGTCAGAGAGGAGATGCCCTCTGCTGTCTGCATGGTATCACTGGCAACCGGGTGGATAGTCTGATCAATGCCACACAATTTACAGGCTCATTAAGCCCCTTGTGACGTGAAGAAGGCGTGAAATAGCATCCGTGATGTCGGCCCGCCCAGGTTCAGGCGGGCTCGATGGCCAGCACCACGCAATCCGGCTCGCTGATGCGAAAACGGACGTTGCAGTCAAACAGCCGCACCCCGTACTCCTTCTCATCGGGCTTGCCCTTCTTGTAGGCGGGGCGCGGATCTTGCGCCAGCACTTCGCTCACCAGCTGGCGCAGCTCGGGATGGGCCTTGAGCCAGGGTTGCAACTGCAGCTCGGCCTCGGCACTGAAGCTCACCGCCAGCGGCGGGGTGGGGGCGTCGGGGGCAAAACCGCCACGGGCATCCGGCAGGCTGTCGGCATAGGGAATGTAGGGCTTGATATCGACGATGGGGGTGCCATCGAGCAGATCCACCGCACCCAGCTCCAGCCACAGCTTGCCCCGTTCGCGACCGACCCCGTGCAGCTCGACCACCGAGAGCCCTAGCGGATTGGGGCGGAAGGTGGAGCGAGTGGCAAAGACGCCGACCCGTTCGTTGCCGCCAAGGCGCGGCGGGCGCACCGTCGGGTGCCAGCCCTGCGCCATGGTCTGGTGAAAGACGAAGCTGAGCCACAGATGGGAGAACTGCTCGATGCCGCGCAGCACATCCGGCTGATCGTAAGGGGGAAGCAGCTCGAGGCGGGCGCGGGCCGATTTGACCAGTCCGGGCTGGCGGGGGATGGCGAACTTCTCCTTGTAGGGAGAGCGGATGATCCCGAGGGTGTCGATTTCGAACTTCATGGCGGATCCTGACTGAAAACCCCGGCAATTTAGCACAGGCGGCCCCAAAACGCAGGTTTGGCCTCATTACGCCCTTTTCTGCGGCGCTGCCGTGATCCCTGTCCCATCCCGGCCAGTCGGGGGCTGTGCCCGCGCGCCAAGTTGCGTAGGGTGGAGGCAACTGGCGTGTCAGGATGAAATATGCGCACTCGCGCCGAAGGGGGAGGGAGAGGGATGAAACTGCTGATTATCGGTGGCACCGGCTTTTTGGGGCGCCACCTCACCGCGCTGGCACTGGATTGGGGCCATGAAGTGACCCTGTTCAACCGTGGCCTGCACCAGCATCCGGACTGGCGCGATCTGGTGCAGCTCACCGGCGACAGGGACAAGAACCTGAGCCCCCTGCAAGGGGCCGGGTTGCAGTGGGATCTCGTCATCGACACCTGCTGCTATCGCCCCGAGCAGGCGGCGAGCCTCTCGGCGGCCTTGCTCGGGTGCTGCGCACGGCTGATCTTTATCTCCACCATCAGCGTCTATCGCGATTTCTCATTGCCCGGGATGAATGAGTCGGCGCCGCTGCATGCTATCCCCGAAGGTGAAATGCCCTGCGACTATGGCCCGCTCAAGGTGTTGTGCGAGCAGGAGTATCGCGCCCGCTGGGGTGAGCGGCTTTGCATCCTGCGCCCGGGCGTGCTCTGTGGCCCCCATGATCCCACCGGTCGCATGGCCTGGTGGATTAAGCGGGTGCAGCAGGGCGGGCCCTGGTTGTTACCGGGCTGTGGCGAGGATCGCTTGCAGTATCTCGATGTGCGCGACTGCGCCGAGTTTGTGTTGCGTGCGGCGGAGCAGCAGTTGGGGGGCACATTCAACTTGCTCAAACCCGGCATTACCCTCTGCGACTGGCTGGAGCGGTTGAGCGCCCGGTTGCAGCCCGCTCGCCCCATCCAGCCCGAGTGGCTGCCCTGGTCGACCCTAATGGCGGCCGGAATCGAGCCCTGGCAGAGCTATCCCACCCTGCTGCCCTGCGCGCAGGTGGAGTTTGCCAGTTACGGCTCTATAAGCGCCGAGGCGGCCATCGTTAAGGGATTGAACTTTCGGCCGCTGGAGGAGACCGCCGCCGACCTTGCCCACTGGCTGGCCATCGAGCCTGCCGCCGGGGTGGCGGAACATGCCATGACTCAGGCCGAGGAGACCTCGCTGCGGCAGCAGTTGCTGGAGCCCAGCCTGTAATAGGAGAGTGCATCGAGCCGCTGCTGCCGAGCGTGGTACGGCAGGTGCGAATACAACGAGAGAGGGCATCCCGCGGGATGCCCTCTCTGTCTATCCATGCCTGATGGTTGCCGAATAGAGGCTGACGCGATTCCCCATCCCATCGCTGTCGCTCACCGAGTTAGCGGATGGCGGCCCCCGCGGCTACCAGCAGCTCTTTCAAGATGGCGCGATGGCAGCGGGACTCCTGCTCGCAGTAGCAACCGACCGAGAGGTTGGTGGTATGAGAGAGGGCGGCCAGCAGCGCCAGATCGTGCTTGGCGGCAGGTTGCGCCATCTCGGCCTTGTACTGTTTGCCAAACGCTGCCCACTGGGCGGGTGTCTCGGCTGCCTGCCCCAGCTTCATGGTCTCGCTGCTGGGGGCCAGATTGGGGAACCAGACATCGTACCAATGCTGGCTGGCAAATTCGCTCTTGGGTACGCCGCGGGGCGGGCGGCGCACCGTGCCGATCCGCAGTCCCTCATCGGGCAGGCGCGGGCTGCCAAGGCGAACGATAGCAAGGGCCATGACAGCGGGTTACTTCTCTTCGGCCACTTTCAGCGCCTGCCCGTAGCAGATCACCTGTTTCAGGCAGCCCGGGGTGTCGCTGAATTCGGCGCATTTGTCGATGGTGACGCCGTTGCCACCCATGTCTGCCGCGCGGCGACGGGCCTGGGTGCGCGCTTCACCGGCGTTGGGCACCGGCTGGTTGGCATCGGCCTGGCAGGATTCACCCTCGATGGTGCCGAGGTAGAGGTAGTTGAGGTCAGCCAGCTCATCCTGTTCATAGATGCGCACGCTACCGGGTTTGAAGTATTCGTCGAAGTTCTCTTTATCCAGATTGCTGTTGAAGGCGTAGTTGGCACAGCCGGAAGCAATCAGGGGCATCATCAGGATCAGGCGTTTCATCGTCTCGTATCTTGTGTCGGTGATGAGGACAGTAGAAATGCGCGGGCGCTCCATGTCGGCATCTTGTTGAATAATGAGGGGGACATTATAGGGGCCAGCCGCCTGCGGCGACCAGCCCCGTTTTGCGCCCTGTTGTCAGGGTGTGACCCCCATCAGCCTGATATCAAACCGGAGCCAGCCGCTGATAGAGGCTGCGGTAGTAATCATCCGCCAGCAGCTCGTCGTGAGGGGCGCAGAGGCGGATCTGTCCCTCTTCCATCAGGGCAATCCGGTCCATCTGCTCCATCCCCAGCAGGCGGTGGGAGATGAGCAGCAAGGTGCGATCTGCCCCGAGCAGGAACAGCAGATCCATGATCTCCCGCTCGGTCTGATTGTCTAGCCCTTCGGTCGGTTCGTCCAGCAGCCAGAGCGGCGCATCGTGCAGCAGTGCGCGGGCGATACCGATACGGCGACGCTCACCACCGGAGAGGGGGCGACCACCGTCACCCAGCCAGGCGTCGAGGCCCGCCTCATCTTCCAGCAGATTGGCCAGCCCGACCTGGGTCAGCACCGCAATCAGCTGCTCGTCAGTGGCGGTCGGGGCGGCCAGTTTGAGGTTGCCGCGTAGGGTATCGGCAAACAGATGCACCCGCTGGCTCACTACCGAGATGGAGGCGCGCAGTGCCCCTTCGCTGTAGTCGGTGAGCGGCTTGCCATCGAGCAGGATCTTGCCCGCCTGCGGGCTCCACTCCCGGGTCAGCAGCCCCATCAGGGTTGATTTACCGCAGCCGGTCTGGCCCAGCAGCGCCAGCTTTTCACCGGCGTGCAGTTGCAGGGTGCAGCCACGCAGCACCGGCTGGGGGTTGCCGGGGTAGCCAAAATAGAGGTCATTGATCTGCAGCGCACCAACGGTGGCATGGGTCTGTTCGTCGCCCCACACGGGGGCTTTGGCCTCTTGCAGGATCTCGTTCAGGCGGCGTGCCGAGGTAAGGCTGGTGGAGAGGTGCTGGAAAGCACCGGCCAGCGGCATCAGTGCCTCGAAGCTGGCCAGGGTGGCAAACACCATCAGCGCGGTAATGGGGTCGGGGGCCGCGCCCGCCACGCCATGACCGGCCAGCCAGAGCATCAGGGTCAGGGTCCAGCCGCTCAGCAGTTGCACCGAGAAGTTGGCCAGCCCGCTCACCTTGGCCATCCGGGCCTGGGCAGTGAGCAGCGCCTGTTCGGCTTGTTGCAGCTCCACCAGCGCCTTGGGGGCGGCTGCAAACATCTGCAGTTCGGCCTGACCATCCAGATAGTCCACCATCCGGGTGCGCAGGGTCGATTTTTCGGCAATCAGCGCCTGACCGGGGCGACGACCGAGGAAGTAGAACACCAGCGGCAGGGCAATCATGCCAAACAGCAGAATGGCACCCAGGGTGAGGGCGAGGCGGCTGTCGAAAAACGACAGGAAGAAGACCAGTCCGGCTGTGCTGAGCAGGGCCGCGCCTATGGGGGTGAGCAGCCGCAGATAGACGTGGTCCATCGCATCGATGTCTGCCACCAGTCGGTTGAGCAGATCCGCCTGACGGAAACCGGCCAGGGTGCCGGTGGAGAGCGGCGAGAGTTTTTGCCAGAACCATACCCGCAACCGGGTCAGCACCCGGAAAGTGGCGTCGTGGCTCACCACCCGCTCACCCCAGCGACCGGCGGTGCGGATGATGGAGAAGAAGCGCACCCCGCCCGCGGGGGTCATGTAGTTAAAGGCATGGGTTGTCGCAACTGTCATCCCCGCCACGGCAGCGGCGGAGAGGAACCAGCCGGAGAGGGAGAGCAGCCCCATGCCGGCGGCCAGGGTCACCAGCGCCAGCAGCAAACCAAGGGTGAGGCTGAGCCAATGTTGGCGATAGAGGCGCAGAAACGGCAACAGATCACTCATCGAGAGAACCTCCGGAACGTTGGGAGAGCAGGCGGGCAAAAGGCCCCTGCCCAGAACTAAGTTGCTGGAAGCTGCCTTGCTCCACCAGCTGGCCGCGAGCCAGCACCAGGATCTTGTCCATTTTGGTGAGCTGATCGAGGCGGTGGGTGATCATCAGCAGGGTCTGGCCCGCCATCGCCTGCTCAAGGGTGTTCATGATGGCGCGCTCGGAGTGGCGATCAAGACTGGCTGTCGGCTCATCGAGCACCATCAGCTGGGTCGATTTGAGCAGGGTACGCGCCAGGGCGAGACGCTGGGCCTGGCCAACCGAGAGGCCGCCTGCCTGATCGCCGACTGGATAGTCGAGCCCCTTCTCCATGGCAAATTCCCACGCCTGTGCCCGTTTCAGGGCATCTTCCAGCTCTGCATCGCTGGCCGTTGGCTTGGCAAGCAGCAGGTTGTCACGCAAGGAAGCGTGGAACAGCTGCGGGTTTTGCGAGAGCCAGCCCAGTTGCAGGCGCCACTGGCTCATGTCGAGGGTGGCAAGCTCCTGCCCGTTGACCTTGAGCTCACCGCGATAGGGGGCAAAGCCGAGCAGGGCATTGACCAGCGAGCTCTTGCCTGCGCCGCTGACGCCGATGAGGGCGGTACGTGAACCGGCTTCCAGGGTGAAGTCGATGGGGCCGACCAGCACCTTGCCCTCGGCGCTCAGCACTTCAAGGCCTTTTGCTTCTACCTTGACCGGGCTGTCGGCATGGAACGGCGCCGTGCCTGCGGCCGGTTCGCTCACCTCGGCTTCGAGGAATTCAAGCAACTGCTCGGCAGCGCCGATAGCCTGTGCCTTGGCGTGGTAGTGGGCACCCAGTTCTCGCAGCGGGGCGTAGAACTCGGGGGCGAGAAACAGCACGAACAGGCCGGTAAAGAGGGTGACCTTTACCCCATAGCTACCAAAGTTCAGATGGTCGATATAAGAGAAGCCGAAGTAGACGGCGACCAGCGCCACTGAAATGGCGGCGAAGAACTCCAGCACGGCGGTGCTCAAAAACGCCAGGCGCAGCACCTCCATGGTGCGCTCGCGAAAATCTTCCGAGGCGTCGCGAATGGCGTCACCTTCCGCTTGGGTACGCATAAAGAGTTGCAGGGTTCGCAGCCCCTTCAGGCGATCGAGGAAGTGGCCGGAGAGACGGGCCAGCGCCTGAAAATTGCGGCGGTTGGCATCGGCGGCGCCCACACCTACCAGGATCATAAAGATGGGTATGAGGGGGGCTGTGCCCAGCAGGATCAGACCTGCCGCCCAGTTGACCGGGAATACGGCTACCAGAATGACCACCGGAATAAAGACGGCGATGGCCATCTGTGGCAGATAGCGGGAGAAGAAATCCTGCATATTTTCAATCTGTTCCAGCAGCAGGCTGGCCCAGCTACCGGCCGGACGGCGCTGGATATAGGCAGGGCCGAGACGGCTTAAGCGAGTGAGCACGAGTCGGCGGATGGTCTGGCGCACCGCGCTGCCCGCCTTGAAGCTGGCCACTTCGCGGCCGTAGGCCAGCGCCGCCTTGCCAAGCGTCACCAGCAGCAGGGTAATAAAGAGCGTGATGGATTGCTCAGGCGTGGAGCCTTCGATGATAAAGCCGTGCAACAGGGTCGCCAGCAGCCAGGCTTGCGCCACCATCAGAATGCCCTGGCCAAGGCCAAAAGCGATGGATATCGTGATCCAGCGGCGACCGTGACTCGATTGCTTGCGCAACCAGCCATAGAGACGTTTTTGCGTTTTTTTATCCATTACCACCATCCTCGCGTCGGGTGGCGCAAGACTATCCTTGCCGTTTGGCCTTGGCAACCTTGTAAATTATCTGTGTTGAAAATGTTTGATTGAAAAAGCAACTGTCTGCTCAATCCTTGTCCGAACAGATTGATTTATTGAAAAAAGTGGCAAAGGCGCCATTGCGCTCGGCGGCAAAATGCATATAGTAGGAGCCCTGACGCGGGTGTAGTTCAATGGTAGAACGGTAGCTTCCCAAGCTGCATACGTGGGTTCGATTCCCATCACCCGCTCCAAATTTCAGATGCCAGGCGGGCATCGTATAATGGCTATTACCTCAGCCTTCCAAGCTGATGATGCGGGTTCGATTCCCGCTGCCCGCTCCAGCTTCAAAACAAAAAGCCCACTCCTGCGAGTGGGCTTTTTGTTTTTCATCTGTCTTGTGCGCCGTTCGACGTCACGCTCACCGTTTCTCAGCTTTTAAGGCAAATCGCAGAGACAGAAAAGGCGCCCGAGGCGCCTTTTCAGATCAACAGCGTAGCGGGAGCTTATTCCTGCTCCAGCTCACCACAGAAACGGTAGCCTTCGCCGTGGATGGTGGCGATGATCTCCGGAGTATCGTTAACGCTTTCGAAGTGCTTGCGAATGCGACGGATGGTCACGTCGACGGTACGGTCGTGGGGCTTGAGCTCACGGCCGGTCATCTTCTTCAGCAGCTCGGCACGGGTCTGGATCTGGCCCGGGTTTTCGCAGAAGTGCAGCATGGCGCGGAACTCGGAGCGCGGCAGCTTGAACATGTCGCCAGTCGGGCTGACCAGTGCGCGGCTGTTGATATCCAGCGCCCAGCCGTTGAACAGATAACGTTCAACCAGCTTTTTCTCTTCGCCACCGGCAGCCACGTTCATGGTGCGGCTCAGCAGGTTGCGGGCACGGATGGTCAGCTCGCGCGGGTTGAACGGCTTGGTGATGTAATCATCGGCGCCGATCTCCAGACCCAGGATCTTGTCCACTTCGTTGTCACGACCGGTCAGGAACATCAGGGCGATGTTGTCGTTCTCACGCAGCTCACGGGCCAGCAGCAGGCCGTTCTTGCCCGGCAGGTTGATGTCCATGATCACCAGATTGATGGTGTGGGAAGTGAGGGCTTGATGCATTTCGTCGCCGTTGTTGGCTTCGAGCACGATGTAGCCTTCGGCTTCAAAAATGCTTTTCAGGGTATTGCGTGTGACCAGCTCGTCTTCGACGATCAGAATGTGTGGTGTTTGCATGAGTATTCCCAGATTCTTATCAGTTAATTATCTTAAATTTAACACTCTTTGGCGTTTCAAACCGATTTCCTGACTGATCCTGAAAATTTATTACGTCATCCTGGGTATGAGAGTCAGGTCGGAATATCGCGAATTAGGCATCAGTACCGGCAAGTATCCCTGTGCCACTTATAGGTTCCCGACAAGTCTGGTCGAGCAGAGCCTGGAAAGGTCGTCCATTACGAAAGTGGCCGCATTTTATCAGTTAACAGGAGCATAACAACACTCTTTGCCGTCAGATAGCAACTTTTTAACTCTGATTTGATATAGGTCAAACCCTGGTACAGCAGCATCATACTTGGCCTGAACCGGGTTTTCGCCCCTACAAAATGTAATGGAATGTAACATGTGATTGACATGAATTTGTGGGAAAACTACAAGAAAATCTGCTTTATCGCGCCATTTGAACCACCAGAGTGGTCTGCTTTTGCCATCATCACAGCCTGGAATCCGGCCAGCCAGTGGGCCACACAACGACGCAATATGCGGCGGGAACGGGCGCTGTGGTGCCATCTGACCGTGGATTTGCAGGTGCCCGTGGTGGGGCCGTTTTGGGGATCTGACCCGGACGAACGCTGGCAGGAGTCATCGCTGGCGGTGGCGCTATCCCTGCCACAAGCCCGTCAGCTGGCTGCCCGTTTTGGCCAGAACGCCATCTACTGGGTGGAGGATGGCCAGCTCTGGCTGACACCTGTATTGACGGATAAATCAGCAGTTTGTCTGGGCAATATTGAATCCTTCTGGATTGCCAGAAACCTTGCCTGATGAAAGAATGAACACCTTCATGCATCTGAAAGGAATCAAATCATGCTGGATCTCCTGCCCGACCTCTGCGATCAACACGGCGACTTGCTGCAAGTGGCCGACCCGGTGTTTCAGGATTTTGGCGGCAAGGCCATCTTCTATGGTCGCGCCGTAACGCTCTCCTGTTATGAAGACAACAGTCTGGTGCGGGATCTGGTGACCCGCTCCGGTCACGGCAAGGTGATGGTGATCGACGGCGGCGGCTCGCTGCGCCGTGCGCTGCTTGGCGATCAACTGGCGGTCAAGGCGGTGGAGCAGGGGTGGGAGGGTATCCTGATCCACGGCGCGGCGCGGGATGTGGGCACTCTGGCGACACTGGCGCTCGGGGTCAAGGCGCTGGCCGCCTGTCCGGTCAAAACCGAGAAGCGGGGATTGGGAGAGCTGGGGGCTGTGGTCAGCTTTGCCGGTGTGACCATCCACGAAGGGGATTATGTCTATGCGGATCGCAACGGCGTGGTGGTGAGCGCCACGCCGCTGTTGTGATCATCAGAAATTGAAGCCGACCCCCAGACTCAGTGCCTGATCGGCAGTGATGGCGCTGACCCCGTAGTTGGCGGTGAGGGAGAGTCTGGGGGTCAGCAGCAGGCTGGAGTTGAGCTCCAGCAGGGTGCTGGCCTTGTTGAGATCGAGATGTTTGATCTGGCTGCCGATATTGAATGCCGGAGAGAGCTGGTAGCGTACCCCCGAACTCATATTGAAACCTGATGTGCGATTCTGATCCGCCACCGCCGGGCCCGCTTCCATAAAGAGGGTCACATCATCCACCACCGGATATTGATAGCCGCTATTGACCAGCCAGAGATCAAAACTGTCGCTGTGATGGCTATGGCCATTGAGCAGCACACCCGAGTAACTTTTGACATAGAGAGACGGATTGGATTGCGGCTGAACCACTGCCCAGTCGGCGGCCTGTGCGGCCATGCTGGCGCAGGTTGCAAGCAGTGTGATGATGAGCGATTTGACCATTCGTTTCCCCTCCCTGGGTCCGGAACTGAGCCTAAGCATGGCACATGCCAGCTGGTAGTAAAGTGAAGGGAGATCACAATAAAATCCTTTGGCATGGGCGCCAGCCATGTTAAACAGGCTGCCGTATTGATGGCTCTAATCATTAAGAGGTGAATCCATGAACAAGAAACTGACTCTGCTGGCCGCGCTGGCACTGGGAGGCTGCGCAATGGCAACAGGTTCCAGCATGGCTCAACTGCAAGCATCCAGCTGGCAGCTGCAAGGCGCCACCGGCGATACCTTCACCCTGCAAGTGGTCGACGGCAAGGTGGCGGGCAAGGGCGGCTGTAACCGCTATTTTGGCGGGATCACCAAGCAGGGTGACGGTGTCTTGACGCTGGGCGCCATGGGCTCCACTCGCATGATGTGCATCGGCGACGCCATGAACAAAGAGACCGAGTTCCTGCAAAAGCTGGAGAAGGTGGCAACCTACTCCATCAACGGCAACCAGCTGACTCTGAGCGATGCCAACAAGGCGGCCCTGCTCACCTTCAACGCGGTGCCAGCTGCCAAATAAGGCACGCCTTTGTCTGATTGCCCCGACAGCGCTGACTGTGCTGCCGGTCAAACGCTCTGATACGCCCTCCCTCTGGAGGGCGTCTGTTTATCTGCGATGAGCCCTGTGTGGTCGTCCTCAACGGTTGTTCACTCGTCGCCCCCTTTCTGCCCGGTTTGATGCCAGCACTTCGGATCTTCGTTTCAGTACGTATCTTGATCATTTCAATAATTCTTGTATAGTTGAAATGAAAGGTCGCACCAAGGGGAGTGAAGATGAACAAAGAGATGGCCACCAAGGTCTTTGAATCGCTGGCATCCGGCATTCGGCTCGATGTATGGCGGCTGCTGGTGAAGGCCGGGCTGGAGGGGCGGGTCGCCGGTGAACTGGCCAGCGAGCTCGATATTGCCCCCAATACCCTCTCGTTTCACCTCAAGGCGATGCTCAACACCGGTCTGCTGTCGGTGGAGCAGGAGGGGCGCTTTCTGCGCTACCGCGCCAATATTCCCCTGATGCTGGATGTGATCGCCTACCTCACCGAGGAGTGCTGTGCCGGTCATCCCGAGGCGTGCGGCGTGATGCGTGCCGAGTCAGCCTGCTCCCCCCATGTTCTGCCTGCGCAGCCCTGCTGCAACAAGGAGTAATGCCATGTCCTCCATTCAGATTTTTGATCCCGCCCTCTGCTGCTCCAGCGGTGTCTGCGGTACCGAGGTTGATCAGGCACTGGTCACCTTCGCAGCCGACCTTGCCTGGGCCAAGGAGCAGGGAGTTGCCATCGAGCGTTTCAATCTGGCCCAGCAGCCGATGCAATTTGCCGAGACACCTGCCGTCAGTGCTTTTCTGACCCACGCCGGGGAGGAGGGGTTGCCACTGGTGCTGGTGGAGGGACAGGTGGTGTTGACCGGCCGTTATCCGAGCCGCAGCGAGCTGGCCCGTTATGCCGGGCTGCCTGCGCCACAAGCGGCCATCAAGGGGATCGTCAAGGGCGGCTGCTGCTCCGGCAGCGGTTGCTGCTGAGTCGCGACGCACCATTCGGGAGAGGCTATGTACCATTTTCTGACCAATCCACCGCCGTTTCTCTTTTTCACCGGCAAGGGCGGGGTGGGCAAGACCTCGCTAGCCTGCGCCAGTGCGGTGGCTCTCTGTGATATTGGCAAGCGGGTGCTGCTGGTGAGCACCGACCCTGCCTCCAACGTGGGGCAGGTGTTTGCCACCGAGATCGGCAATCGCGTCACCACCATCGCCGCTGTGTCCGGTTTGTCGGCGCTGGAGATAGATCCCCCCGCGGCGGCCAAAGCTTATCGGGAGCGGATTGTCGGGCCGGTGCGCGGCAAGTTGCCCGAGAGCGTGGTGCGCAGCATCGAGGAGCAGCTCTCCGGCGCCTGCACCACCGAGATCGCCGCCTTTGACGAGTTCACCGCCCTGCTGACCGACCAAACACTGCTGGCCGAGTATGACCATATCGTCTTTGATACGGCCCCAACCGGTCACACCATCCGGCTGCTGCAACTGCCGGGCGCCTGGAGCGAATTTCTGGAGCAGGGCAAGGGGGATGCCTCCTGCCTCGGCCCGCTGGCGGGGCTGGAGAAACAGCGCAGCCAGTATGCCGACGCGGTCACCGCACTGGCTGATGCTGCCCGCACCCGCTTGGTGCTGGTGGCGCGGGCCCAGCAATCCACTCTGCGGGAAGTGGCCCGCACCCACGAGGAGCTGGCCGCCATCGGCTTGTTGAATCAGCAACTGGTGATCAATGGCCTCTTCCCCGAAGGTGCCATTGCCGGAGATCCGCTGGCAATGGCGCTCTGGCAGCGTGAGCAACAGGCTCTTGTACAGATGCCGCAGGGGATAAAGGGGCTGGCGCAGGATCATATCCCGCTGCTGGCCACCAATCTGGTGGGGGTCGACAGTTTGCGCCAGCTGCTGCAATCAGAGGGAAGATCCGCTCAATTCTCGACCGCACACTCCACTGTCAAGCAAGCCCAGCCTGAGTTGAGTTCACTGGTGGACGAGCTGGCCGCCGATGGTCATGGCCTTATCATGCTGATGGGTAAGGGCGGGGTAGGCAAGACAACCTTGGCGGCCGCCGTGGCGGTGGAGTTGGCGAGCCGCGGCCTGCCGGTGCACCTCACCACCTCGGATCCTGCCGCGCACCTGAGCGAGACGCTGGCAGGTAGTTTGCCCCATCTTGAGGTGAGTCGCATCGACCCCCACGCCGAGACCGAGCGTTACCGCGCCCAGGTGCTGGCCACCAAGGGAGCAGCCCTGGACGAGCAGGGGCGGGCACTGCTGGAGGAGGACTTGCGCTCCCCCTGTACCGAGGAGATCGCCGTGTTCCAGGCCTTCTCGCGCATCATTCGCGAGGCGGGCAAGCGCTTCGTGGTAATGGATACCGCCCCCACCGGCCACACCCTGCTGCTGCTCGACGCCACCGGCGCCTACCACAGGGAGATCGCTCGCCAGATGGGAAACAAGGGGCTGCACTTCACCACCCCCATGATGCAGTTGCAGGACCCCAAGCAGACCAAGGTGTTGATTGTGACGCTGCCCGAGCCGACGCCAGTGCAGGAGGCGGCCAATCTGCAGGCCGATCTGCGCCGGGCCGGCATCGAGCCCTGGGGCTGGCTCATCAACCACAGCTTGCAGCAAGCCGCGGTCAGCTCACCGCTGCTGCAACTGCGGGCCGAGCGCCAGTTGCCCCATATCGAGGCGGTCGAGCAGCAACATGCCAGCCGCTTCGCCGTGGTGCCGCTGCTCGCCGAGGAGCCGGTGGGGCCCGATGCCCTGCGCCATCTCTGCCAGCACCATTGAGTCGCCGCCCCGGTCTGCTGCCGGGGCGGCTTGAATATGCCGTTACTTGTTATAAACCTGTGTTTTGAACCAATAGAAGATGCGGGATTGCGCCGCATCGGGAGCTGTGATGTCTGCAACATGTGATGCCAAGGCCGTGCCTGCCATCGGCTTTTTTGAACGTTATCTGACCGCCTGGGTCGCCCTCTGCATTCTGGTGGGGATTGGTCTCGGGCAGGGGTTGCCGGATCTCTTCAAGGCGATCGGCGCCATGGAGGTGGCCAAGGTCAACCTGCCGGTGGGGCTGCTGATCTGGGTGATGATCATCCCCATGCTGCTCAAGATCGATTTTGGCGCCCTGCATCAGGTGAAGGGGCACATGAAGGGCATTGGGGTCACCCTCTTTATCAACTGGCTGGTCAAGCCCTTCTCCATGGCCTTCCTCGGTTGGCTCTTTATCCGCGTGCTGTTTGCCGACTGGTTGCCGGCTGATCAGCTCGACAGTTACGTAGCGGGCCTGATCCTGCTGGCGGCGGCTCCCTGCACCGCCATGGTGTTTGTCTGGAGTCGCCTCACCAATGGCGATCCCTACTTCACCCTGTCGCAGGTGGCGGTGAACGACCTCATCATGGTGTTTGCCTTCGCCCCGCTAGTGGCGCTGCTGCTCGGGGTCTCCAGCATCATAGTGCCGTGGGATACCCTGCTTACCTCTGTGGTGCTCTATATCGTCATCCCGGTGATCATCGCCCAACTGCTGCGCAAGGCTTTGCTGAAAAAGGGTGAGGCCCATTTTGACGGCGTTATGACCCGCATCCAGCCCTGGTCGGTGGCGGCCCTGCTGCTCACTCTGGTGCTGCTGTTTGCCTTTCAGGGCAACGCCATCATCGAGCAGCCGCTGGTTATCGCCCTGTTGGCGGTGCCCATTCTGATCCAGGTGCTTTTCAACTCCGGGCTGGCTTACTGGCTCAACCGCAAGGTGGGGGAGAAGCACTCGGTTGCCTGTCCTTCCGCCCTGATCGGCGCCTCCAACTTCTTCGAACTGGCGGTGGCTGCCGCCATCAGCCTGTTCGGCTTTCACTCCGGCGCGGCGCTCGCCACCGTGGTCGGGGTGCTGATCGAGGTGCCGGTCATGCTGCTGGTGGTGCGGGTGGTTAACGCCAGCAAACCCTGGTACGAAGCGGGGCTAAGCCGTTAACTGATGGCAGCTAACAGATGGCCGCGAACTGATGCTATCCATTTTCTATTCACTTGATTAATGAGAGACACGCAAATGAGTGCAATCACCATCTATCACAACCCGGAATGTGGTACCTCCCGCAATACCCTGGAGCTGATCCGCAACAGCGGCGTGGAGCCCACTGTCATCCACTATCTGGAGACGCCCCCCTCCCGTGACCAGCTGGTGGCGCTGATCGCCGCCATGGCCATGCCGGTGCGCGATCTGCTGCGCAAGAACGTGCCACCCTACGAGGCGCTCGGTCTGGCGGAAGATCGTTTCAGCGATGATGAACTGATCGATGCCATGCTGGCCCACCCCATCCTCATCAACCGTCCCATCGTCGTCACGCCTCTTGGCACCAAACTGTGCCGCCCGTCGGAAGTGGTGCTCGATATATTGCCCGATCAGCAAAAAGGGGCCTTCGCCAAGGAGGATGGCGAGCAGGTGGTGGACGCGAGTGGCAAGCGCCTCAAGTAATCATCTGAGTACTCAAGTACGGATTGAAACAGGGCCAGCGTCACGCTGGCCCTGTTTCGTTGTGTGAACAAGTTGAAAAAGTTACCCCGGCCAATCGTTTTACCGCTTTTTCTGTGACGATGATCACTGTACCATCGCCGCCCGACCTGCCACCCGGCCGCATCTCCCCCTGCGACGGCGCTGGCGTCACCCGATACATGCTGTCACCCGGAACGTGAATGACCCCAGGATGGGACCCGCCACTAACCTGTAGGTTTGTGGTCTGCGTGTCGCGTGGGTCGGCACCTCTCCCGCCGGATCTCCCGCGACGCCTGTCTGCAGACTTGCCATATGAAACTCCTCTCTTCATAGGTGCAAGATGACACTGTTATTGAGTCTGGTCGGTATGCTGGCCCTGATGTTTATCGCCTGGCTGGCGAGTGAAAACCGCCGAGCCATCCGCTGGCGAACCGTGCTGGGTGCACTCGCCCTTCAAACCGGTTTTGCTGCCCTGGTGCTCTATTTCCCCCCCGGACAAATCATGCTCGGTGCCATGAGCAATGGCGTCTCCGCCCTGCTCGGCTTCGCCGACAGCGGCATCCGTTTCGTGTTTGGCGATCTCGCCAGCAACGGCTTTATCTTCGCCGTGCGGGTGCTGCCGCTGGTGATCTTTATCAGCGCGCTGATCGCTGTGCTCTACCACTTCGGCATCATGCAGTGGGTGATCCGGGTATTGGGCGGCGCCATCCATCGCCTGCTCGGCACCAGCCGCGCCGAATCTCTGGTGGCCACCGGCAATATCTTCCTGTCGCAAGGGGAGTCGCCGCTGCTTATTCGTCCCTTCCTCGCCGGTATGACCCGCTCCGAGCTCTTTGCGGTGATGACCTGCGGCATGGCATCGGTAGCGGGCTCGGTGCTGGGCGGTTACGCCGGTCTGGGTGTGGATCTGAAATATCTGATTGCCGCCTCCTTTATGGCGGCGCCGGGTGGCCTGCTGATGGCCAAACTGCTGGTGCCGGAGCAGCAACAGGTGAGCGATCAGACCGAGATCACCCTCGACAAGAGCGACTACAGCAACGCCATCGACGCGCTGGCGGGCGGCGCTATGGGCGGCATGAAGATTGCCGTGGCCATCGGTACCATCCTGCTCGCCTTCGTCAGCGTCATCACCATGATCAACGCCGGTCTCACCACCGTCGGCGAGTGGTTCGGCTGGGCCGATCTCTCCCTGCAGCAGCTGCTGGGTTATCTGTTTGCCCCTGTGGCCTGGCTGATTGGTGTGCCTGCCAGCGAGATGATGGCGGCAGGCTCCCTGATTGGTCAGAAGGTGATCATGAACGAGTTTGTCGCCTATCTGGACTTTGCCAATATCAAGGCGGATCTGAGCGCCCATACCCAGATCATCATCACCTTCGCGCTGTGCGGTTTCGCCAATCTGGGCTCCATTGCGGTGCAGCTTGGCTCCATCGGCACCATGGCGCCGGAGCGCCGTCACGATGTGGCCAGTATGGGCTTCAAGGCGGTGTTGGCGGCGACCTTGGCCAACCTGATGAGCGCCACCCTGGCCGGGATCTTTGTCTCGCTGGCCTGATAGTGTGATGCAATAGCCGGTTAGTCTGCGGCAGAAACGAAGACCCCCCTCTTGCCGCTTGGCAAGAGGGGGTCTTTTTATTGGTTTCGCCGGTTGGGCAACTGCGCTGCCTGCCCATTGAAAATGTTGGTAGCACTGCTTAACGCCATTTCGGCGCTGTGCCAGATAATCCGGTTCGGCGAGGAGCGCGGCTCCAGTATGGGACTACGCCAAACCGGGTCATTTTATCACCGTGTGTTTCGGTGGACGTGGGCCTCGTTGTGTTTCGCGTAACGGGGCGGCAGCTGCTGCTACAGTGTGTCACCGTGCAGAATGAATAGTTTTTTAGATTGAATGTTGCATATTCAATCGATTATTTAGTTGGGCGTTTGGGGGACGTGTGGTGTCTGAATAGGGGAGCAGGTTGGCCAATGCGCCGTCAGCCAGTCTTTAAGCGGTCATACAAAGGAGACACTCTGATGGAAACACTTGACCTTAACATCGACACCATGCGCGAAGAGTTCCAGCTTCAGGAACGCAAAAAAGCCCAAGAGAAGTGGCAAGCCCGAGTCGATGAGCTGCAACAGTTGCGGGGTGGGGAGAGACAACCGGAGGAGCAGGAAGAGTAGTGCTCGTTCCCGGGCGAAAGTTGAGGTAGCGAACGCTTTGTATCGGCTACCCGTGATCTGCCACCGATAAAAAAACCACCGACCTTTTGCAGGTAGGTGGTTTTTTTATGGATTGCGGTCGATTGGATGGCCTGACTTCCGGGCCGATCAATGGGAGCAAATCCAGGGGCGTAGGGATGCGACTAATTCGAATGGGTGACGGGCTCTTCGGAGAGCAACTCGTTGACGAGTCCAACGGCTAGATGAATATTCGACTCCATCTTGTCGCCATCCACCGCGTTCGCTTTCCACGATTCGGGGGCTTCGGAGTGTGGCCCGGAAACGGCCACCTTGCCTTTCCCGTATGAGCTGATCAGCGCGGCAATATGCTGGTTTTGAAAATGGGCGATGACCTTGACCTGCTCTGGGCTTGGCACCGGCGTAAATTGCGGGCCGGCCTGGTAATACATCTGGCGCTCTTCACCAAGCCAGCTGATCGGGAAGATCCTGGCGCTAAAGTCGCCGTCATAATCATCGGATGTGGCAGGAACAAGGCCCAGCGCCGGTACAAAGCCCTCTTCTTCAGACCAGCCGGTGGATGCCACAAAGGCACCCCCACAGATCCCGAGGTAGCGACCACCGCTTAGCAAATAGGCTTTTAACGCCGAACGAGCGTCCGCAGTGAAGGCGTTGAGGAGCGGCTCAACATCGTCCTCTGTGCCGCCAACGATAAACACCCTGGCATTATCGAGCTCTGCAGGCAGCGCCTCGAGATTGGAGAGATACCTCACTGGCAAGCCCACCTGCTTGACCACATCCGCAATCGCCTTGGTGCTATCCCCATCAGAAACCGGCCCGTTATAGATCAGCGCGTACTGCTCTTGCTGCGGCTGCGCAGAAGCGGCCTCTGCCATGCATCCTGTCATTAACCAAAGGCTGATAACGCTCGCAATCAGCCTGATGCTTATTAATACATTCATCGCTGCCACTGTCCCTGTGATGTGAACCGAGGAGACTACTTATCACGATCCCATTCTGCATGTCAGCCGCGGTTAAATGAACATTTCAAGTTCACGCGCCAACGCTGATTGGATCTGCGTTTAGCAAACAACGATCGAGCCAATGCGCAGGGTCCAAACGGCAGAAGCTCGGTCCCGGCTTAGCGTGTAACAGCCGTTTTCATCACTTTCTGAGTGACGCCTCTTTTGGCTGATGGATAAGGATTCGAGGGAGGAATCAAGCAACATAAGAGGGTGCACTTCACCTTCACTTCACCGAGCGGGGGTAGGGTAGGCTCACGTTTTCAGTTGGAGCTTTATCCTATGCCCACCATAGTTACCCACGCATCCGTACCTCTCTGCCTTGGGCTCGGGCTTGGCAGCCGGATTATCCCGCCGCGCCTGCTGCTGGCTGGGGTTGCCATCGCCATGCTGCCCGATGCCGATGTGCTCGCCTTTAAGCTGGGGGTTGCCTACGGCCATGTCTTTGGCCACCGCGGCTTTACCCACTCATTGCTGTTCGCTTTTGCCCTGCCCACTCTGGCCATGCTGTTTCACCGCCAATTTCGGGCCAGCGCCGCCACCGTCTGGTCGTTTCTGCTGGTCTCGCTACTCTCCCACAGCATGCTCGATTCCCTCACCACCGGCGGCAAGGGGGTTGGCTTGCTCTGGCCGTGGCGTGACGAGCGTTTCTTCACCCCCTTGCAGGTGATCCGGGTCGCCCCCTTCAAGCTGGAGGCCTATTTCACCGCCCGAGGTGAGGCGGTGGTCCTCTCCGAGCTCTACTGGGTCTGGCTGCCGGGGGCTGTATTGATGCTGACTTTGACGGGGTGGAGGGTGTGGGGAAGGGGGCGGTAGGTGTGGGATTGAGAATATCTGCTGGATATATCGTGGCTGAGCAAAAAATCAAAACTTGGACACCCATCTCTTGAGTTCTAGCTAGGCTATATCTTGCTCAGAAAGGTAAGTGTCCCAGATTTGTTTCCATGTCAGGGGGAACCGGTAATGCGGGCTGTGTATCGATAGGCTGGCCTGCCAGATGCGGAATCGATAATGCTTTCTCGTTCCACGTTTAACACTGCTTCCGCAACCCTCTGGGAGGGTAGGTTGGTTACATCGACGACCGCTTCTATATACAGAGCCTCAATACCATTTCTTTTTGCCTGATATATCTGGTCATTGATGACATCTCGAAAAATTTCCTTTGCACGACCCTGGTTTCGTCCATCTGCTGGAACTGCGTAACCCACTGACACACAGGGGAATCCCTCTACCTCCCCATTCATGACGCAAGAAAGGAAAGCCATTACCGCGCGGCGGTCCTTGCTCAGACGCACATAAGTAAGCCGCCGCACTCCCGGCGCTGGAACATCAAAGTGGCTGAACAGGTCTTGATGATTTTTTACCGGACCCAGCTCTAATATTCCCGCACGCAGACCTTGCTGAAATGAAACCATGCCGTCATGGGGATCAGTCATTGATGTGCTCATATCAGTACCTTCTTAGAATTTTTGCTGTGTTGAAGATCCTCCGCGATATGCGGCTGTGAGTGTTATTTTCCTTGTATTCAAAACTTGGACACCTATCTCTTTGGCCATAGTGATGCAACACCTTGCTCAGAAAGGTGGGTGTCCTGAGTTCCTACTGCTTTTATTTCCTTATGCGCCTAATGCCGCCGCAAGGGCACGAAAGCCAGAGCGAAGCAGCGGTTTTTGTGCCCCTCTGGCTGGGCTTGTTAACTGTTTACTCTCGATCTTCCAGCAAATTCATTAGGTTATCTTCGATGCCGTTTCTTTCAGAGACTATATCCCCAAAACTCATACCATCTAGATAATCAGCCATTTTGATACGTATATCTTCTTTCTCAATTAGACTACTAAAAAAGCGGTCAGCTCCTGCCCCTTGATACATTAGCTCTTTGTAATCTTTCAATCTGATAGATGGCTCACCTTCTACATAAAAATAATATGCAAGAAGACCAATAGCTTCATGGAATGCCACATTACCTTCCATATCCCCTGAAGACGCTACTTTTTGATAGCTAGACGCAAATTTTAAAGGGCTATCGCCATCAATTTCTGGGTATGACTTAAACATTGAAATTGGCCACACAATGGCTTTTCCCATGTTGTATGGATAACCTCGGTAACTATGCTCTCCAAATAGCCACATGAAGATGCTAAACACAAAAGCTATAGCTAAATACCCACCGATAAGTCCTTGCTTCATAAATTTCCCTCTTTTTCTTATTACAGTTAACGTTAGAAATCAGCGGCACCGGTATGGCGTCCGCTGGATTGATTTTCTCGGCACTTATTCTGCGAGCCCAGCAACAATTGCGGTAATGATGGAATGTCTGGCCCCGATGGTGCTTTCCGTATACACTCCATCGCGTATGTTGGGCTAAAAATCGTAGGTTTGAGCTGAACGAAGTGAAGCCCAACGTTTACCGCGAATATATCTGTAAATCTGTTTTACCGACCTACCACATCCTTGTTTATCCCGATCTGGTTGGCGCAATAATGCTCGCCTGTTGGGCTTCGCTACAGCTGCGCCAATCTACAAAAACCACGCTACCGCCCCAGAGTTACATCCCCCAGTTCGCTGCTGTTAACCTGCGAGATAGCAACAATCGCAGCCATGGTGCGCTCCCGAGAGAGGGGTTGTCGTTTGGCTATCTTAAGGGCGAGGGGAGAGGGTTGAGAAGCATTTTTTTGTGGGAATCTGTGTTGGATCAATAAATTAGTCATTGAGGCGTGGGTTGAGAGAGCAACTCATTTGGCAGGGAATGCAAAGCCGCCCTCACCCCAGCCCTCTCCCGGAGGGAGAGGGGGCAATACGCCCAGATCCGCAAGCGGGGACAAGCGACAAAAAGAAAGGGAGCCGGTCAGGCTCCCTTTGATGTGGTGATGCAGCGATACACCTATGAGTAAGGCTGATATGCAGCCGGATCACTACGGATAATGGCATTTGACCCATGCCGCCACTTATCGATTGGTCGCAGCCTTCATCCCTTCCACAAACTCTTTCAGACGAGTGAGCATATGTTCCGGGTTATGGTGGTGGGTCTCGATGATCTTCACCACGGCGGAGCCGGAGATGGCACCGGCGGCGCCAGCGGCAATGGCTTCACGCACCTGAGCCGGTTCGCTGATGCCAAAGCCGAGCAGGGCAGGGGGAGCATTGAACTCGCGCAGGGTATTGATCAGTCCTTCCACCGGCATACCGGCCTTGGTCTCGGCACCGGTGACGCCGGCGCGGCTCACCAGATAGGTGTAACCATTGCCGAGCTCCGCCACCTGTTTCAGGGTCTCGGCGTCGCCATTGGGCGGGGCGATAAAGATGCTGTCGATACCGAACTTGTCGGCGGCCGCCTTGTAGGGGGCGCACATCTGCACCGGCACGTCGGCGACCAGCACCGAGTCCACGCCCGCCTGCTGGCACTTCTCGTAGAAGCCGTCAATTTTGCGCACATAGACCAGATTGGCGTAGACCAGCAGGCCAATGGGCAGCTGCGGGTACTTGGCGCGGATGCGGCCAAGCAGCTCGAAGCAGTCGTCCGGGGTGGTGTGGCTGGCAAAAGCGCGCAGGGCGGCGCCCTGAATGGTGGGGCCGTCCGCTACCGGATCGGAGAAGGGAATGCCGAGCTCGAGGGCATCGGCGCCCCCTTCGACCAGCGCATCGACGATGGCCAGCGACAATTCGGGGGTGGGGTCACCCAGCATCACGAACGGCACAAAGGCGCCCTGATTGGCCGCGTCCAGACGGGAGAAGAGTTGTGCGTAACGGTTCATGACAAGGTTCCTTCTTTCTCAAAAATGTCAGCGACGGTGAAGATATCTTTGTCGCCACGGCCGGAGAGGTTGACGATGAGCACCTGCTCTTTTTCCGGTTCACTGCGGGCCATCTTGAGGGCGTGGGCCAGTGCGTGGGAGGACTCCAGCGCGGGTATGATGCCTTCGGATTTGGCCAGCTCCTGGAAGGCGTCCAGCGCCTCCTTGTCGGTCACCGAGGGGTACTCGGCGCGGCCGATGGCGGCCAGGTGGGCGTGCTGCGGGCCGACGGAGGGGAAATCCAGCCCTGCCGAGACAGAGTAGGACTCCTGAATCTGGCCCTGATTGTCCTGCATCAGGTAGGAGTGCATGCCAAAGAAGACCCCCTTGCTGCCGTGACCCAGCGGCGCGCCGTGCTCGCCGCTCTCGATGCCGTGACCACCGGGTTCGACCCCGATAAGGCGCACGGAAGGCTCATCGATAAAGTCGGCAAACATGCCGATGGCATTCGAGCCGCCGCCGACGCAGGCGATCACCGCATCCGGCAGGCGCTCCTCCTTCTCGAAGCACTGGGCCTTGGCCTCTTCCCCGATCATCTTCTGGAACTCCCGCACGATAGTGGGGAAGGGGTGCGGGCCAGCGGCGGTGCCGAGCAGGTAGTGGGCCGACTCGTAGTTGGCTGCCCAGTCGCGCAGCGCCTCGTTGCAGGCATCTTTCAGGGTGCTGGAGCCGGAGTGCACCGGGATAACGGTGGCGCCCATCAGCTTCATGCGAAAGACGTTGGGCTTCTGGCGCTCGCAATCCTTGGCACCCATATAGACCCGGCACTTGAGGCCGAGCAGGGCGCAGGCCAGTGCCGTGGCCACGCCGTGCTGACCGGCGCCGGTCTCGGCGATGATCTCGCTCTTGCCCATCCGCTTGGCCAGCAGCGCCTGACCCAGCACCTGGTTGGTCTTGTGGGCGCCGCCGTGCAGCAGGTCTTCACGCTTGAGATAGAGGCGGGTCTTGGTGCCCTTGGTCAGATTGCGGGTCAGGGTGAGCGGGGTCGGGCGACCGGCATACTCGGTCAGCAGGGACTGAAACTCGGCGATAAAGGCGGGATCATCCTTGGCATCGACGAAGGCTTTCTCCAGCTGGAGCAGGGCCGGGATGAGGATCTGGGGCACATACATACCGCCAAATTCACCGAAAAACGGGTTGAGCAGGGTCATGGCTTCTTCCTTGTATTAGCTAAATCGAAATATCAAAAAGGGTTGCGTTACAGGTTGCGCAGTGCGCCGAAGGCGGCTGCAATCTTGTGCGCATCCTTCTGGCCCGGGGCACTCTCCACCCCGGAGTTGAAATCAAGGCCGAGGCAGCCCACTTGCGCCGCCTGCAGGGCGTTGTCGGGATTAAGGCCCCCCGCCAGCATCAGCTTGCTCTTGTCGAGGGTGGCCAGCATGGCCCAGTCGAACGCCTGACCGGTGCCGCCGCTCTGGCTGCCGACTTTCGTATCCAGCAGCAGGCGATCCGCCGGGTAGTCGAGGGCGGGCAGCGGTTCGCCGTTCGTTATTCCTACGGCTTTCCAGATCTGGCAGCCTGTCGGCAGCAGTGGGCGCAGGGTCTCGATATAGGCGGCATCTTCATCGCCGTGCAGCTGCACCGCGGCGAGCCCCAGCGCATCTACCGTCTTGGCAATGGTGGCGGGCTGGGCGTTGCGAAATACCCCGACGTAGGAGAGCGGCGCACCCGCCATCACGGCGCGGGCGGCGGGGATGTCCACATAGCGCGGGCTTTTGGCCACAAAGATAAGACCGCCAAATACCGTGCCCGCCTGATGGGCGGCGGCGGCATCTTCGGCACGGGTCAGGCCACACACCTTGTTCTGGCCCAGCACCAGCTTGCGCACCGCCGCTTCCAGATCCGGCTCGGCCATCAATGACGAGCCCACCAGAAAGCCCTTGGCGTAGTGGCGCAGATCCGCTACCTGGGCGCGATGGTTGATGCCGGACTCGCTGATCACCACCCGATCGCTCGGAATATCTTTGGCCAGCTGTTTGGTGCGGTTGAGATCGACGCTCAAGTCGCGCAGATCCCGGTTGTTGATGCCAATCACCGGCGCCCCCAGCGCGATGGCGCGGGTCAGCTCCTCTTCGTTACTCACTTCGGTGAGCACGCCCAGACCCAGCTCCTTGGCGACCGCGAACAGGGCACGATAGCCCTCGTCGGTGAGCACGGAGAGCATCAGCAGGATGGCGTCTGCCTGATAGTGGCGGGCCAGATAGACCTGATAGGGGTCAATCATGAAATCCTTGCAGAGCACCGGCTGCGATACGCGGCTGCGCACCCGCGGCAAAAAGGCGAAATCCCCCTGAAAGAACTTCTCGTCGGTCAGCACCGAGATGGCGGTGGCGTATTTGCCATAGATGTCGGCGATGGCCTCCGGGCTGAAGTCATCGCGGATCAAGCCCTTGGAGGGGGAGGCCTTCTTGCACTCCAGAATAAAGCGGGTGGAGCCCGCCTTGAGCGCCCCGACGAAATCCCGATCGCTTGGGGTCAGCTCGCTCTGGAAGCTATCCAGCGGTTGAGCCAGCTTGCGGGCGGCGACCCACTCCTGTTTGGCCGCCACGATCTTGCCGAGAATGGTCTGGCTGATGGAGGCCATGTTCAGAAATGCATGGGGGGCAATACGGTCTGACATCTCGTTATCCTTGCGAAACTGGCTCTTGCCCTGCGGGCGTTCTGAATGACTGTTGTGCAACGTGGTGGCTGACATCATGCCTCCTGATGACCCGCGTCCTGATGGCTCAAAGTGGCGAGCCGAGCGGCGAGATCCGCAGCCTTGCCACTCGCCAGCACCGCCAGTACCTCGGCCGCCGCGCTCTTGAGATCGGTAGCCTTGCCCGCCATCAGCAGCAGCGGCGCCACATTGGCGGCGATGGCGGCGTTGTGGGCCGGGGTGCCACGCCCTTCCAGAATGGCGGCGGTGATGGCGCGGTTCTCTTCAGGCTCACCACCCTGAATGGCGCTGACCGGATAGGTCTCCAGGCCAAAGTCAGCCGGGGTGATCATAAATTCGCGGATCTCGCCGTCACGGATCTGGGCCACTTGGGTCGGGCCGTGGATGGCAATCTCATCCAGCCCGGCACCGTGCACCACCATACCGGTTTTCAGCCCCAGTGCCAGCAGGGTTTCTGCGATGGGGCGCACCAGCTCGGGGGCATAGACCCCCATCAGCTGATAGGTAGGGCGAGCGGGGTTGATAAGCGGCCCCAGCACGTTGAACAGGGTGCGGGTTTTGAGGGCCTGTCGCACCGGCATGGCGTGGCGCACGCCGGCGTGATACTGGGGGGCGAACAGGAAGCAGATGCCGAGCTCGTCCAGACAGCGGCGCGCCTGCGCCGGGCTCATGTCGAGCTTGATGCCCATCTTGTCGAGCAGATCGCTCGAACCCGACTTGCTCGAGACCGAGCGGTTGCCATGCTTGGCCACTTTCAGGCCGCAGGCGGCGGCGACCAGCGCCGAGGTGGTGGAGACGTTGATGGTGTTGAGGCCATCGCCACCGGTGCCGACGATGTCGCAGAACTCGTAATCCGGACGCGGGAAGTCGCGCGCTTCTGCCAAAAGCGCCTCGGCGGCGCCGGCGATCTCCTCCGGGGTCTCTCCCTTGATCTTGAGGGCTGTCAGCAGGCTTGCGAGCACGATGGGGTCCACTTCGCCACGAACCACCTGGCCGAAGGCGTCGCGGGTACTTTCACGGCTCAGAGACTGACCCTGATAGAGGGTGTTGAGATGATGATGCATGTTGGTCTCCTTACCGCGCGCCGCGTGTCGAAAAAATGCTTTCTGGACGAGTGATATGGGCGAGCGCCTGAGTCAGCAGACGGGCCCCTTCCGAGGTCATGATGGATTCCGGGTGGAACTGGAAACCCAGTACCCGCTCATCCTGCTGCTCGATGGCCATGGGCATCCCCTGATAGTGGGCAATCACCGTCAGCTCTTCCGGTACATAGGTGGCGACCAGCGAGTGGTAACGGGCTACCGGCAGCGGGCTCGGCAGACCGGCGAAGGCGCCGTGGCCGTTGTGCTCAATCAGCGAACGCTTGCCGTGGACGATTTCGCCTGCTGCGCCGACGGTGCCGCCGTAGGCTTCGCACAGGGCCTGATGACCGAGGCAGATACCGAGGATGGGTACCTGACCACGGGCCAGCTTGATGAGGTCTATGAGACAACCCGCTTCGTGGGGGGCGCCCGGGCCCGGCGAGAGCACCAGTACGGCGTCCCCTTCACAGGCGGCGATTTCGCTCATGATGCGGCTGGCCGGCAGGCTGTTGCGGTAGATCCGCACCGGATAGCCGAGGGATCGGAACTGGTCAACGAGGTTGTAGGTAAATGAATCGAAGTTATCGAGCAGGAAGATATTAGTCATGGCTCACGTCCTTATGTTGCTCCTGCTGGGCACTCAGAGCTTGCAGGGAGGTGCCATGGCTGGCAGCGATGGCGGCCAGCACGGCGGCCGCCTTGGCGCGGGTTTCGTCCGCTTCTGCTTGCGGCTTGGAGTCATAGACCACCCCGGCACCGGCCTGCACATGGGCCACGCCATCTTTCACGAAAGCCGAGCGAATGACGATGCAGGTATCCATCTCGCCAGCGCCGTTGATGTAGCCGACGGCGCCGCCGTAGCTGCCGCGGCGCTTGCCTTCCACCATGCGAATAAGCTCGCTGGCGCGGATCTTCGGTGCGCCGGTGAGGGTGCCCATGTTCATGCAGGCCTGATAGGCGTGCAGGGCGTCAAGATCGGAGCGCAGTGTGCCGACCACCTTGGAGACCAGGTGCATCACGTGGCTGTAGCGATCCACTTTCAGCAGCTCCTTGACGTAGCGGGTGCCGGGCTCCGAGATGCGGGCTATGTCGTTGCGGCCCAGATCCACCAGCATCAGGTGCTCGGCCACCTCTTTCTCGTCCTGACGCAACTCCAGCTCGATGCGGCCGTCGAGATCCCGGTTGATGCTGCCATCGGGGTTGAAGCCACGGCGGCGGGTACCGGCGATGGGGTACATCTCCACATCGCGGCTGGCGGCGCAGAATTTCACCGCGCTCTCCGGCGAGGCGCCAAAGAGGGTGAAGCCCTCATCCTGCACGTAGAACATGTAGGGGCTGGGATTGGTCTGTTTGAGGCGGCGATAGGCGGCCAGGGGGCTCGGGCAGGGCAGGGAGAAGCAGCGGGACGGCACCACCTGAAAGATGTCGCCACGGCGGATAAAGCCCTTGAGCTTCTCTACCTCGGCGCAGAACTGCTTGTCGCTCTTGTCCACGCTCATGCCACCGGTCAGGGGCTGGGTGGTCAGCTCGGCGCAGAGGGGTTGCTGGCAAATCTGTTTGAAGTCGGTGAGCCGTTCGGTCAGGCGGGTGTATCTGTCTTCCACCTGGCTTTCGTCGCTGTCGCCGCCAAAGATGCAGGCCAGCAGTTGAGTGGTGCGTTCGATATGGTCGATGGTGATCAGGGTCTCGGCCACGTAGAAGCAGTAGTCGGGGCAGTCATTGCTCCCCTGTGGCACTTCGGGCAGATCTTCAAAAGAGGCGATGAGGTCGTAGGCGAAGCTGCCCGCCATAAAGAGCGCTTCTTTGCCGAGCTGGCAATCAAGCTCCCGCTGCAGGGTGCGCAGCACGTCCAGCACGCTGCACCCCTTGAGGCGGGAATCTTCGTCTTGCTCCCGATCGGAGGCAGGGAAGTCGAGTTGCAGCTCGCCATCGACCAGCGAGCGGGCAACCACCGCAGGCAGCCGCTCGGCCAGCAGGCTCTGCAACTGAGCGCCGTTGTCGTTCAGGCTGCGCACCCGCACGGTGCGACCACGGCACTCGATGCGCAGGCAGGCATCGACCAGCAGCAGGCTCTGTTTACCCGCCTTGGAGTCGATCTCCACCGATTCCAGCAGCAGGTTGTTGGGGCGGCCCTGACAGAGGCGGGTATAGAGCGCCAGCGGATCGGCCACATAGGGGGCGTTGAGTTTGAGGGTATCGAATTCACCCAGAGGAAGGCGATGTGTGGCTGTCATAGTGCGTTCCCTTGCGTGTGATGCGTGTTACCGATGTTCATGACGTTGAATTCCTTAGAAATTTAATTGGTCTGGGGTGGCTGGCTCAGGGGCGCCATCGCCAGGTCAGCTTGCTTGTCTGAATTCTCGGTTTCATCACAGGTCCATTTGCCGGATAATAAAAAAGCCCGCTGGGGTCAGCGGGCTTTTTCTTTGGGTTCTTAATTTGCTGTCAGATTACAGGTACAGCAACGACCACACGCCCGCATGTCAGGGAGTGTGCCACCACCAGATGGTCAGGATGGAAGTCGTTTGCATGATAAAGTCCTGTAAAAAGATGTTTGCAATGAAGTGCCTACAGAAGACGATAAAGCCGCGGCCAAGTCAAGTCGCTTTTTAGCCTTCTTTCACCGATTTGCCATGAATGGTGACCTGACCACGAGAGCGGAATAACCTGATGAGATTCGATCTTCACTGCCATACCACTGCCTCCGACGGGGTGCTGAGCCCCGCCGAACTGGTGCGTCGCGCTGCCGAAAAACAGGTCGAGGTGTTAGCAGTTACTGACCACGATACCCTCGCTGGGCTTGATGAGGTGCGCCGCACCATCGAAGCCGAGCAACTGCCGCTGCGATTGGTGAGCGGGGTCGAGATCTCCACCGGCTGGGAGCATCACGAAATTCATATCGTGGCGCTGGGGGTGGATGAAAACAATCCGCAGCTGACCGACTTTCTGGCCGGTCAGTTGGCCCGCCGTCAGGCGCGCGCGCTGGAAATCGGGCGTCGTCTGGAGAAGTGCCTCATCCCCGGCACCTATGAAGAGGCCAAGGCGCTCGCCGGTGATGCTGCCGTGACCCGCGCCCACTTTGCCAGGGTGCTGGTGGCGCGTGGGGTGGCCGACAACATGCAGAAGGTATTCAAAAAGTACCTGAGCCGTGGCAATAAAGGGTATGCCCCGGCCGAGTGGCCCGAGATGAGCGAAGCCATCGCTGCCATTCACGCCGCTGGCGGGCTGGCGGTGCTGGCCCACCCCAGCCGTTACGATCTCACCGCCAAGTGGATCAAGCGGCTGCTGGTGGCCTTCAAGGCGGCCGGTGGCGATGCCATGGAGGTCTCATTGCCCCAGCAGAGTCCGCAGGAGCGGGCCAATCTGGGCCAGTGGGCCAAGGATCACGACCTCTATATCTCGGTGGGATCGGATTTTCACTTCCCCTCCAACTGGACCGAGCTGGGCCGCCACCTCTGGCTGCCCAAAGAGGGGATGCCCATCTGGTTGGCCTATCCAAATCACTTTGGGCTCACCACCGAGCAACAAGCCGAGCTGCTGGCAAGCCGGTAACGGCGCCAGCGAAGCGGCCACAAACAGGTTCAAACAGGTTAAGGTAGTGTCATGGGTCTTTGACCCGTGACCATACGAGCGGGCAGGTATTGCTGCCCCCATTGCGAGAACAAGCTATGAGTCAGCATTTTTACGTACATCCGGAAAACCCCCAGGCCCGTCTGATCGGTCAGGCGGTACAGATCATCCAGAACGGCGGTGTGATCGTCTATCCGACCGACTCCGGTTATGCGCTGGGTTGCCAGATGGGTGACAAGGGCGCGCTGGAGCGCATCTGCCGCATCCGTCGTCTCGACGCTAACCACGACTTCACTCTGGTGTGTCGCGATCTCTCCGAGATCTCCACCTACGCCAAGGTCGACAACAGCGCGTTTCGCCTGATCAAGAACAACACCCCGGGCGCCTACACCTTCATCTTCAAGGCGACCAAAGAGGTGCCGCGCCGCCTGATGAACGAGAAGAAGAAGAGCATTGGCATCCGGGTGCCGGACAACAAGATTGCTCAGGCGCTCTTGGAAGCACTCGGCGAGCCGCTGCTCTCCACCACATTGATCCTGCCGGACTCCGAGATGGCCGAGTTCGACCCGGAAGAGATCTTCGACAAGCTGGGCAAGCAGATCGATCTGGTGGTCAACGGCGGCTATCTGGGCGAGCAGCCCACCACAGTGGTCGATTTCTCTGACGACGAGCCGGTATTGCGTCGTCGCGGCGCCGGAGACCCGACCCCGTTTGAGTGATGTCGCTGAACCGGTGACAGTCCCTTCCGCCGAGACGGGGACTGGCGCCGCGCTACCCATCGCGAAAGTCCTGGGGCAGCCCTATCACGAGCTGCCTCAGGACCTGTTCATCCCGCCCGATGCGCTGGAGGTGTTCCTCGATACCTTCGAGGGGCCGCTCGATCTGTTGCTCTACCTCATCCGGCGTCAGCAGCTCGATATCCTCAACCTGCCGATCCTGCAGATCACCGCCCAGTACATGGAGTACGTGGAGCTGATGCAGGGGCTCAACCTTGAACTGGCGGCGGAGTATCTGCTGATGGCGGCCTGGCTGGCGGAGATCAAATCCCGCCTGCTGCTGCCCAAGGCACCGGAGCTGGAGGACGAAGAGGAGGGGGAAGACCCTCGGGTGACCCTTATTCGCCGCCTGCAGGAGTACGAGCGCTACAAGGTAGGGGCGGAGAGGGTCAATGAGCTGCCACGGGTGGAGCGGGAGATTTATATCGCAGCCGCCTTGCCCCCCGATTTTGGTGCCCTCAAGCCACTTGCGCCCGATGTTTCGCTGGTTGAGCTCGCCCTTTACATGCAAAGTGTGGTAAAACGCGCGACTCATTTCGAACATCACCAGATCCGCCGCGAACAGATCCCGACCCGGGTGCGCATGGCGGAGATCCTTGCCATGCTCACGCTGGGGCAGACCCTGCGCCTTGAGCAGGTGCTGCGTGCCGAAGAGGGGCGCATGGGGGTACTGGTGACGTTTCTGGCCCTGCTGGAGCTGTGCAAGGAGCAACTGATCTGGATCCTGCAGGCAGAACCGCTGGGACCAATCCATTTCGCATTGGCCGAGCAGAGCGAGGAGGGCAACCGTGGCGCTGCCCACTGAACGACTCAAGACCCTGATCGAAGCGGCGCTGTTTGTGGCCGGTCGCCCGCTCAATGTCAGCGAACTGAAAAGCAGCGTGCTGGCCGATTATCCGGTGACCAGTCGCTATGTTCAGCTGCTGTTGGCCGAGATCAGGCAAGATTACAGCTCGCGAGGCGTCGAGCTCAAAGAGGTCGCCTCCGGCTGGCGCTTTCAGGCGCGTCAGGAGTATGCCGAAGAGCTCTCGCGGCTCTGGAGCGAGCGGGCGCCGCGCTATTCCCGCGCCGTGATGGAGACGCTGACCCTGATCGCCTATCGCCAACCCATCACCCGGGCAGAGATCGAAGCGATCCGCGGAGTGGCGGTGTCGAGCCAGATAGTGAATACCCTGAAAGAGCGTGGCTGGGTGCGCAGCATCGGCCACAAAGAGGTGGCGGGTCGCCCCGAGCTGCTCGCCACCACCAGAGAGTTTCTGGATTACTTTAATCTGCAGAGTCTGGAGCAGCTCCCCGAGCTGGATCCGGAGCTGCAACCCCTGTTGCCCTCTGCGGTGGACGGGGAGAGCGATGCCCGGTGAATGGCGCCCAAGTGTGCCAATGTCACCGAGATATACATTTTTCAACTGTGGCGAGTGCTCCAACCGGCGTTTGTTACAGTTAACCCCGTTGCCCCTTTTACCAGTGGGCAGCGATCAACAATCAGGTAACCCCGATGAGTGAAAAACTGCAAAAAGTGTTGGCCCGCGCGGGTCACGGCTCCCGTCGTGAGATGGAGGCCCTGATCACCGCAGGTCGGGTCAGTGTGGATGGCAAGGTCGCCACACTGGGGGATCGCGTCGAAGTGAACGCCGTGATCCGGGTGGATGGTCACCAGGTCAAGACCCGTGCCGCAGAGGAAGTGATCTGCCGCGTACTGGCTTACCACAAGCCGGAAGGGGAGATGTGTACCCGTCACGATCCGGAAGGTCGTCCCACCGTGTTTGATCGTCTGCCCAAGATGGAAGGTGCCCGCTGGATCGCGGTCGGCCGCCTTGACGTCAACACCTCCGGTCTGCTGCTGTTCACCACCGACGGTGAACTGGCCAACCGCCTGATGCACCCGAGCCACGAAGTGGAGCGGGAATACGCGGTCCGTGTCTTTGGCGAGATCACTGAAGCCATGTTGCAGCGTCTGCGCAAGGGCGTGCAGCTGGAAGATGGCACCGCCAAGTTCAACAAGATCAAACCGGCTGGCGGTGAGGGCCTGAACCAGTGGTTCAACGTTACCCTGACCGAAGGTCGCAACCGTGAAGTGCGCCGCCTGTGGGAATCCCAGGAAGTGCAGGTCAGCCGCCTGATGCGTATCCGCTACGGCGACGTCAAGCTGGACCGCGGCATCCCGCGCGGCGGCTGGCAAGAGCTGAAACTGCCGGAAGTGAACTACCTGCGCGGTCTGGTCAACCTGCCGCCGGAGACCGAATCCAAGGTCGACCTGCAGCAGGATGGCAAAACCAGCCGTCACAAGCAGGCAGCCCAGATCCGTCGCGCCGTGCAGCGTCACAAAGAGATGCAGGGCAAAGAGCCGCGCGCTCGCGCCACCACCGCCCGTCGCAAGCCGCAAGCCTCTACCCGCAACTCCGGTACCGGCAGCAAGTAAGCTGACAACCCGTTGCGTACTGCACGCTGTTCAAGTGCGCAGTCGGCCAAGCAAAGGCCCGCACCAGATGGTGCGGGCCTTTTTTGTCAGCGCGTTGCCTGGCGGCAATATTATTGGACCTGTGCCACTGCTTCACGAGTGAGTCGGCCGATCTCTTCCCACTGTTTCTCTGCGATCAGTTTCTTGTCGACCATCCAGGAACCACCACACGCAATGACCCGCGGGATCGCCAGATATTCATTGATATTGTGAGTCGAGATCCCACCCGTGGGCATCAGCGTGATCTGGGTATAAGGTGCCAGCAGCGCCTTGATCATCGCGCTACCACCTGATGCTTCGGCCGGGAAGAACTTCAGCGTCGTCAGCCCCATCTCCAGCGCCGCTTCAATGGTGCTGGGGTTATTGACCCCTGGGATGATCGGGATGTTCAGCTCCTGACAGGCCTTGACGGTGTTCGGGTTAAAGCCGGGGGAGACGATAAAGGTGGCACCCGCCTCTTTGGCTGCGATCACCTGCTCGCGGTTGAGCACGGTGCCTGCGCCAATCAGCATCTCTGGATATGCCTTGCGCAGCAAACGGATAGCTTCGACAGCCGCGGCGGAGCGGAAGGTGATCTCGGCAACCGGCAGCCCGTTATTGGCCAAGGCTGCCCCCAGTGGAATGATATCTTCAGCCTGCTCGATGGCGATCACCGGGATCACTTTCAGCGCCTGCAGTTGTTCAGTAATGGATGACATTCAGTTGACCTCGTTTAGTGTGATGCTGGTTTGATGAAGCTGTCGGTGACACTGCGGGTGGCACTTTCCGCAATAATTGCCCCCTTGTGCTGGATGACGATCCCCGCCAGTCGGTGGCCCATGCGGGCACACTCGTCGATCGCCCGTCCTTGCAGGTAGCCAGCCAGAAAACCGGCATTGAAGGAGTCACCGGCCGAGGTGGTATCCACCACCTTGCTGACCGCTTGGGTAGGGATAGTGATGGCAGGTTCCCCGGTTTGCAGGGCCTGGTAACAGCAGCCAGCCGCCCCCTGTTTGACCACCGCCTGCTGCACCCCGGCCGCCGTGAGGCGCTGCAGGGTCCGGGTCACATCCTCGTCCCCCCACAGGGCCTGCTCATCGTCGTCGGTGACCAGAGCCAGCGTAGTGATGGCCAGCAGTTGCTGGTAACAGGCCCGGGCGTCGGCCGGACTCTGCCACAAGGCGGGGCGATAGTTGCTGTCAAAGATGATCGCTACGCCCGCCTGGTGCAGCTCAGCCAGCCACAGCAGCAGCGCCTGCCGATCTGCCGCGGGCAGGATCGCCAGCGAAATGCCGCTGAGATAGAGCGCATCCACGTCGCTGACGGCCTGCTTGAGCCGTGGCAACTGCGGGTGCTGCATCAGGTAACGGGCAGCTGAATCGTTGCGCCAGTAGAGAAAGGTGCGCTCGCCGTGCTCATCAAGCTGGATAAGATAGAGGCCGGGATGGCGCTGTTGGTCGATGAGCACCGCGCTGGTGTCGATCCCGGCCTGTTGCCAGCGCACGATGATTTGCTGGCTGAGAGGATCCTGGCCCATGGCGGTCAGATAACTCACCTGGATATCGGTGGGTTGGGAGGCTCGCGCGAGATAGATGGCGGTATTGAGGGTATCGCCCCCGAATGATTGCTGCATGTCGCCAAAAGGCGTGCCATTGAGCTCAATCATGCACTCCCCGAGCAGGGCAATCCGTTTCATCCCCGGGCTCCTGGCAGCTGAAAGTAGCGGGTTGCATTGTGATAGCAAATATCCTGGATCATTTTCCCGGACAGCTGTAGGTCATTGGGGATTTCGCCCTGCTCAATCCAGCGCCCCACCATGTCGCACAAAATGCGGCGGAAATATTCGTGGCGAGTGTAGGAGAGGAAGCTGCGGGAGTCGGTCAACATGCCGACAAACTGGCTGAGCAGACCGAGTTGAGAGAGCTGCTCCAGCTGGCGCTGCATGCCATCTTTCTGATCGTTGAACCACCAGCCTGAGCCGAACTGGATCTTGCCTGCAATGCCTCCCCCCTGGAAGTTGCCCGCCATGGTTGCCAGCACCTCGTTATCACGAGGGTTAAGGCAATAGAGGATGGTCTTGGGCAGCTCATCGGTTTGATCCATCTCATCCAGCAGATGAGCAAGCTCCCAGGCAAACGGCTTGTCTCCGATAGAATCAAAGCCACAGTCTGCGCCAAGCAGAGTGAACATGCGGCTGTTGTTATTGCGTTGAGCGCCCAGATGCAACTGCATCACCCAGCCTCGCTTGGCGTATTGACGGCCGAGCCATACCTGAACGGCAGTGGAGAAGGCTGCAATCTGCGATTCGTCCAGCACCTCTCCGGCCAGTCGGCGCTGGAGCAGTTGAGTCAGGGTCGCATCGGAGGGAACTGGTGCATAACGCACCACTTCGATACCGTGATCCGCTGCCCGGCAACCATGTCGGGCGAAGTGTTCAAGGCGCCGTTCCAGCGCAGTCAGCAAGTCGGCAAAGGTAGTAATGTCGACATCGGCGGCGGCACCCAATGTCCCAATGTAGTCAGCAAAACCGGCTTGCTCGATCTTGAATACCTTGTCGGGGCGCCAGCTGGGGAGCACCTCGATAGCAAAACCGGGGTCCTCGGCAATCTGGCGATGATAGATAAGTGAATCCACCGGATCATCTGTGGTACCGACCATGCGGACATTCATCTGCTGCATCAACCCGCGGGCGGAGAAGGCCGGGGTGGCGAGCAGTTCGTTGCAGTGATCCCATACCTTGTCGGCGGTGTTTGGCGCCAGGGTGATACCCTCCAGACCGAAGGGGCGGCGCAGTTCTAGATGGGTCCAGTGATAGAGAGGGTTACCCAGCGTTTGCGGGACTGTCTGTGCCCACGCATTGAACTTGTCACGACTGCTGCTGTTTTTGCCGGTGATCAGAGCCTCCGGGATACCGGCGCTGCGCATGGCTCGCCATTTGTAATGGTCCCCCTCCAGCCAGATCTGGCCCAGATCATCGAATCGGCGATCTTCCGCTATCTCTTGTGGATTGAGATGGCAGTGGTAGTCATAGATAGGCATATCAGCGGCATAGTCATGGTAGAGATGACGTGCCGCATCGCTGTTCAACAGAAAATCCTTACACAGGAAAGACTTCATATTCATTTCTCCCTTGGTCCTGTCATTGCCAGATATGGTGATTAGAGCGCAGCGACGCAGTGACGGGCACCGTGGTCAAGCAGTCCTTGATAGGCCCGAGTGACCGCATCGACAAAAGCACCCTGTTGCGGCAGTTCCGGGCCAAAGATGGCCTCAATGGCCAGCAACGGTTTGACCACGTTGCAACTGAGGCCGTGCTCTGCATAGATCGCCTGGAAGCGGGGTAGCAGGGGATCCCTGACATCGATCACCTCACCGTTTTCTCCCTCACCGCTGACATAACGCATCCATCCGGCGATGCCCAATGCCAGATGCCGGTAATCACTGCCGTTCTTCAGATGGAAGAGGACGGAGTCGACCATGCGTTGTGGCAGCTTTTGACTGCCATCCATGGCGATTTGCCAGGTCTGGTGTTTGAGCGAGGGGTTGGTGAAACGGGCGATCAGTTGTTGGGCATAGCCCTCGAGATCAGTTCCAACAGGCATGTTCAGGGTTGGCGCCTGTTCATTGAGCATCAGGGCAAGTGCAGCCTGGCGGTAGGCCGGATTGGTCATGGTGTCTGCGATATGGGCATAGCCGCCGAGGTAGCCGAGATAGGCGAGAAATGAGTGGCTGCCGTTCAGCATGCGCAATTTCATTTCTTCAAAGGGCACGACATTGCTGACAAATTCGGCACCGGCCAGATCCCAGTTCGGTCGGCCATTGACGAAATTATCTTCAATCACCCATTGCCGGAATGGCTCGCAGGCAATACCACAGGGGTCAGCCACACCAATGGCCTGCTCAATCTCGGCCAGCGTCTCAGGGGTGGCTGCAGGTACGATGCGGTCGACCATGGTGCAAGGGAAGGTGACCTGCTCACGGATCCAGGATGCCAGCTCTCCATCGAGCAGTTCGGCAAATCCCAGAATGGACTGACGTGCAACATGACCATTTTCCTGCACGTTGTCGCAAGACATGACTGTAAAGGGAGGGAGGCAACGCTCTTTGCGCAGGCGCAGGGCGGCAACGATGCAGCCGATGGCGGAAGTGGGGGCATCAGGGTGCTGCAAGTCGTGCTGGATCAACGGATTCTGCGGGTTGAACTGCCCGGTGGCAGGGTCTGCGCAATAGCCTTTTTCAGTGATCGTCATCGATACAATGGCGACTTGCGGTTCTGCCATCTTCTCGAGGATGGCGGACATGCCGTCAAAGGTGGGGTGCAGTGACTCCACCACAGAACCAATCACTTTGGGCTGTACGCTCTCGGCACCCTTCTCCAGCACGGTGTAGAGGTGGTCTTGTGCTCTGAGCGATCGGATCAGCTCCTCACCACCGAACAGGTTGACCTCACAGATCCCCCAGTCACCTCCGCCAGCTGCGAGCGTCTCATGGGTAATCAAGGCTTGGTGGGCTCGATGAAACGCGCCGAAGCCGATATGAACTATCCGGTTTCGCAGTGCTGCTCGCGGATAGGGGCTCAACATCAATTCACTCAGCTTGTTCTTCATCTTTTCTTGCCTCGATTTATAAATTTTTGCACATCACCAGAGTCGCTGGTTGGCGCCAAAGGCGTCAGCCAACCGTTGCGTGTCGTGACATGACTTGTATGGGTAACTGGGATATCAGCCTCTGCATGCTATCTCCAGGTCAGCCATAAGTCTATTTTGGTTGACCAAATAGATCTTTTTTTGAGATCGAGATCAACCAAATGAGTTAAGTTGGTTGACCTATGGCTGTTACCTCAAGATGATGGCCGCACATCGCAGTAGTCAATATGCCTTGATGTGGCCTGACTCATTTAAATTGGTGATTGAAGGATTCATTATGAGCATCAAAGTTAAAAACTTTAGGTGGTATATCATCGCCTTGGTTTGTCTTGGCACAATAGTTAACTATTTATCCCGCAGCTCATTGAGTGTTGCCGCACCTCAAGTAATGAGTGAGCTGAATTTTACAGAAAAAGAATATTCATGGATCGTAAGTGCATTTCAGATATGTTACACAATTGCACAGCCGATTGCTGGTTATATAATCGATATGATTGGTTTGAAAGTAGGCTTTTTTATTTTTGCAGTCGCTTGGTCTCTATTTAATATGGCGCATGCATTTGCTGGCGGCTGGATTAGTTTGGCGGTATTGCGTGGCGGCATGGGGTTGACGGAGGCTGCGGCTATTCCAGCAGGGATGAAGGCTAGTGCCGAATGGTTTCCAGCCAAGGAGCGTGGCATTGCCGGTGGATTGTTTAACGCTGGTACCTCAGTCGGAGCCATGCTTGCTCCTCCGTTGGTAGTCTGGGCAATGCTAACCTTTGAAAGCAGTGGGTTAGGCACTGAAATGGCATTCATAATCACCGGAGGTGTGGGGATCCTCTTTGCGATCACCTGGTTTCTTGTATATCGCTCCCCCAGAAAACATAAATGGATTTCCCAGAACGAGCTGACATATATAGAAGAGGGGCAAGAGAAACATCTCACAGCCAATGAGGGTAAGCCTGAAATAAAAGAAATTATCAAACAGCGTAATTTTTGGGGCTTGGCAATAGCAAGGTTTCTAGCAGATCCAGCTTGGGGAACGCTCAGTTTTTGGATGCCTCTATACTTGACTTCGGTAATGCATCTTCCTCTTAAAGAAATTGCCATGTTTGCCTGGTTACCATTTCTTGCTGCTGATTTCGGATGTATTGCGGGTGGATTTATTGCAAAGTTTTTCATGGAAAAACTTAATATGACAACACTGAATGCGCGGCGAGCTACTTTCACCATTGGGGCGATACTTATGTTGGCAATTGGCTTTGTCAGTATTATTAAGGATCCCTACGTGGCGATTGCCTTGATGAGTATCGGTGGATTTGCTCACCAGACGTTGTCAACCGTGGTTATTACCATGTCGGCAGACCTTTTCAAAAAGAATGAAGTGGCGACAGTCGTTGGCCTTGCGGGTTCGGCAGCCTGGATTGGCCAGCTATCGTTCACTCTGGTGATGGGGGCCTTGGTGGCAATTATTGGCTATGGGCCTTTCTTCATTAGCCTCAGTGTCTTTGACTTGGTGGGTGCCGTTGTGCTGTGGGTATTGCTAAAAGAGCCGGCAGCCCAGAGGTTGACTCATCTTCACATGGAGAAGGCTGCAACAACGCTCTCATAAGCATGTCAGAGGGTCACCAAGGTGTTGATACTGGATATCATGATTACTTTGGTTGACCAATTGTTGTTGGTTGCTTACCATTTTGGAAAACTACGCTACCAATTTGAGAGCAAGCCATGAGTGTTGAAGTAAAGCGTCAATATCGTGAAGTTGGTGAGTTTATCAAGGAAGAGTTGGCTTCAGGCAAGTACGCCTTGGGCTCCCGTCTTCCTCCTGAGCGCGACATTGCTGAACAGGTGGGAGTGGGGCGCTCTGTGGTGAGAGAGGCTCTCATCATGCTCGAGATTGAAGGTTTTGTAGAAGTGAAGAAGGGGTCCGGTATTTATGTCATTGCGATCCCTTCCGAGCCAAATTTCAGCCCGAATGATACCGTGATGGGACCTTTTGAACTGCTGCAAGCCCGGCAATTGCTGGAGAGCAATATCGCAGAGTTTGCCGCCATTCAGGTGACTCCGTCAGATATACAAAAAATGCGCGCAGCCCTGGAGGCTGAGCGTCGTGATGTCGAGAGTGGTGAGGGTGAAGAGGGTGATATGAATTTTCACCTGGCAATAGCCGAAGCGACTCATAACAACATGCTGGTGGCATTGTGGCGCCAGTCTTGGGTTAGTCGAGAAAATAACCCGATGTGGCAGCATTTGCATGACCGGATTGCCACTACTGAATATCGCAAAGAGTGGTTGAATGACCATGTTGCAATCTTGTCTGCAATGCAAAAAAAAGATCCTGCGGCAGCCAAACTGGCGATGTGGACCCATTTAGAGAATGTCAAACAGCGATTGATGGAGTTGTCAGATGTTGATGCTCCCGAGTTTGACGGATTTTTGTTTGGCTCTTATCCAGTCAGATTTTCAAGTTAGCGAACGAATTTAAACCAAGAGGTAGTAATGGAACAAACATGGCGCTGGTATGGGCCTAATGACCCGGTAACCTTGAATGATATCAAACAGGCGGGGGCAACTGGTATTGTGACTGCCCTGCATCATATACCAAATGGTCAGATCTGGAATAAAGACGAGATACTCGCTCGCAAAGCATTAATTGAAGAAAAAGGTTTAACCTGGTCGGTAGTTGAAAGTGTACCTGTACATGAAGAGATCAAGACACATTCTGGCCAGTATCAGCAATGGATAGAGAACTATAAAGAGTCGATCCGTAATCTGGCTGCATGTGGCATCGACACGATTTGCTATAACTTCATGCCCGTACTGGACTGGACCCGAACCGATCTGGAATACGAGATGCCGGACGGTTCCCGAGCCCTGCGTTTTGACCATATTGCGTTTGCCGCCTTTGAGCTCTACATCCTCAAGCGCCCGGGTGCCTTGCACGAATACTCACCGGAAGAGCAGCAACAGGCATTCAGCTACTTTAATGAAATGAGCCCGGAGCAAATAGAGACACTGACCCGGAATATCATTGCCGGCTTACCTGGTGCTGAAGAGGGTTATACTCTGGAAGCATTCCAGGCTCAGCTGGATAAATACAAGGATATCGACAAAGAGCGTTTGCGAGAGCACCTGGCCTATTTTCTCGATGAAATAATCCCTGTTTGTGAAGAGTCTGGCGCCCGTTTGGCTGTCCATCCGGATGATCCTCCCCGCCCGATCCTGGGGTTACCGCGCATTGTCTCTACCATTGATGATATCGCGTGGTTGGTTAACCGGATTCCCAGTCAGGCCAATGGTATTACCATGTGTACCGGCTCTTATGGTGTGCGTGGGGATAATGACCTGGTTGATATGATAAAACGTTACGGGAATCGTATTTACTTCACCCATTTGCGTTCAACCAAGCGGGAAGATAATCCGAAGACATTCCATGAAGCGGCTCACCTTGATGGTGATGTCGACATGTATAATGTAGTGTTGGAAATTGTACGTGAAGAGCAACGGCGACTGAAAGATGGTGATAATAGACTTATCCCCATGCGACCTGATCATGGTCATCAGATGATTGATGATCTGAATAAGAAAACAAATCCCGGATACTCATGTATTGGTCGTCTTAAAGGGCTGGCTGAAGTGAGGGGATTGGAAATGGGTATAACCAAGGCATTTTTCTCAAATAACTGACCATTATCGTGTCTGGTTGAATAGAAGACAGGAGGCTATCGAGCCTCCTTTCTTCTATCCGGAAATCCTTGATTGCCAGCCAAAAGATTGCGCCCCGGATCAGCTCTTGTTAGCCTGTGCGGCTCTGATAGAGGAGTGAACAATGAGCAAGGTACTTGATGAGCTGCTGGCGTTGCTGGCGCTGGAAAAAATCGAGGAGGGCCTGTTTCGGGGCCAGAGCCAGGATCTCGGTCTTCGGGCCGTGTTTGGCGGACAGGTAATGGGGCAGGCCTTGTCAGCCGCCAAGCAGACGGTCGAGACCGGCCGTCAGGTTCACAGTTTTCACTCCTACTTCCTGCGTCCGGGGGATGTGACCCGTCCCATCGTCTATGACGTGGAGAATATCCGCGACGGCCAGACCGTCTCCACCCGTCGGGTCAAGGCGATTCAGGGCGGCAAGCCCATCTTCTATCTCAACGCCTCGTTTCAGGTGCCGGCCGATGGCTTCGAGCATCAGGCGCAGATGCCCACCGGCATCACCCCGCCGGAAGAGCTCAAGAGCGAGCTGGAGCTGGTGCGCCCCTACGAGAACCTGATCCCGGCCTCCCTGCGGGACAAGATCCTCTGCGAGCAGCCCATTGAGATGCGTCCGGTGACCCTGGTCGACCCTATTCGCCCGACGGTGCAGGATCCGGTACGCCACGTCTGGTTCAAGGCCAACGGCCAGATGCCGGACGATCTGCGGGTGCACAAATACCTGCTGGCCTACGCCTCCGACTTCAACTTCCTGCTCACCTCGCTGCAGCCCCACGGGGTGTCGTACTGGGAGCCGGATATGCAGGTGGCCACCATCGATCACTCCATGTGGTTCCACCGGGATTTCCGCTTCGACGACTGGCTGCTCTACGTGGTAGACAGCCCGAGCGCCAGCAACGGTCGCGGTCTGGTGCGCGGTCAGTTCTTTACCCGCGACGGGGTGCTGGTGGCGAGCACCATGCAGGAGGGGGTGATCCGCCGTCGCGGCAGTTAAGGCGCAAAGCGGATAGCAAAACGGGGTGGCTTGGGCCACCCCGTTTTCGTTGCTGCGATGTGCGCGGGCTCGGCGGACTCAGCCGCCGCGCTGGTACTTGAAGCGCTTCTTGCGCCGGTAGGGATAGACATCCTCGAACACCCCCACCTTGATGTTGCTCTGCAGCATCTTCCAGTAGTTGGCGTCGAACATCTCCTTGTGCAGCTGCAGCATGATCTCCCGCACCTGCGGCTTTTGCAGCAGGAAGGTGGCGAACTCCTCTGGGAAGATGTCGTTGGGGGCCACCGAGTACCAGGGCTCGGCGCTCCACTCATCCTCGGGGTAGCGGGGCGGCGGGATCTGGCGGAAGTTGCACTCCGTCATGTAGCAGATCTCGTCGTAGTCGTAGAAGACCACCCGGCCGTGACGGGTGACGCCGAAGTTCTTGAACAGCATGTCCCCCGGGAAAATGTTGGCCGCCGCCAGCTGCTTGATGGCGTTGCCGTACTCCTCCAGCGCGAGGCGGGTCTGCTGCTCGTCCGCCTTGTCCAGATACAGGTTGAGCGGGATCATCTTGCGCTCGGTATAGAGGTGCTTGATCACCAGCTTGTCGTCGCTGATGGTGAGGGCCGAGGGTGCCACCGTCTTGAGTTCGGCAAGCAGTTCCGGCGAGATGCGATCCAGCGGAAACTCGAAGTTGGTGAACTCCTGGGTATCGGCCATCCGGCCAACCCTATCGTGCTGTTTAACCAGCCGGTATTTCGCCTTTACCTGCTCGTGGCTCACATCCTTCGGGGGAGTGAACTCGTCTTTTATCACCTTGAACACCACATCGTAGGAGGGGAGGGTAAACACGCTCATCACCATCCCTTTGATGCCGGGGGCGATGATGAACTGATCCCGACTCTGTGCCAGATGGTGGCGGTAGTGGCGATAGAGCTCGGTCTTGCCGTGCTTCTGGCAGCCGATGGCGTTGTAGATCTCGTAATCGGGCTTGTGGGGCATGATTTGACGCAGGAAGGCGACAAACAGCGCCGGTTCGCGGGCATAGACCATAAAGTAGGCGCGGGCGAAGCCAAACACGATGGAGGCGAGATCCGGCTCGAAGATAACTGTATCCACATAGATGCTCTGGCCTGTGCTGAGCAGGGGCAGAATAAAGGGGAAGACCTGATCCCGGGCCCGGATCAGTCCCACCAGATAGGCCCCCTTGTTGCGGTAGAACACCTCTTTGAGCAGCTCGATGGCAAAGGGCTCGTCATGGAGTATTTGCGGGCCGTTCTCCGCAAGATGGCGGTGGATGTCGACAATATCCCGCTGCTTGTCCTCGTAGGGGAGGGTGAAGCTGTAATCCCCCAAAAGCTGGCTCAACGTCTGCGGCAAGTGGGCCAGATCGGTGCGATAGATCCGCAGCAGGGCGCTTAAGTCCGGTTTTTCGCCACGGCTGACAAAGGGGTGGATATAGAGGTTTTCGTCGCGGATATTGCGATGGCGGAAGATCCGGCGATAGACGGAGTTGAAGAAGGACTCCGCCACCTCGAAGTTGTCACAACGGGGCAGCAGATCGCTGAAGGCACTTTTGACCCGCTTGAGCAGCTCCTGGGTGGCGTGGTGCTCCCCCATCATCTGGCGGATGGAGCTGGCGGTGGCCCCTACATGGTGGTCATAGAGGCGAATACGCTCGCGCCCGGCGAGCTGCACCCCCAGCCAGTCACTGTTCTCGAAGCGGCTCTTGCTGCCCTGGGTTATCTCGAGAAACCGGCTGTAAAACGACTCGAAGCGTTGCAGGATAGTCTCGGCGACGGCCTGTTCCAATGGCTGCTGCATCTCTCTCTTCCTTGTGATCTGTCGGGCCGATAGCGCGAAGGATTGGGTGTAATTTGTTCACACGTCTGGCCACTATCGCAACATTCAAACGTCTGTTCAAGTGGCAATTTTCGGGGATAAACGGTAGATTGCGCCCCTGTTTTGGTGATGGTTTAGCGACTGTTTGCTGTCTGTTTGAGAGGCCGTTCGGCCTGTGAGGAAACCCGATGAAGCTCTATTTTGTCCTGGTGGCACCTGCCCGACCTGCGAATGTGGGGGCGGCTGCCCGCGCCATGAAAACCATGGGATTCGATGCCATGCGACTGGTGGCGAGCCGGGTACACGAAGAGGAGGAGGCGAGCTGGGTAGCCCACGGCGCCCAGGAGATCCTGACCCAGGCCGAGGCGTTCGATACCCTGCCCGAGGCGCTGGCGGATATGGATCTGGTGATCGCCACCACTGCCCGTGAGCGCGGTCGCTACCAGCACTACCTCACGCCGGGGGAGATCCGCGAGCAGATCCGCGCCAAGCCATCACTCGGCAAGGTCGCCATCGTCTTTGGCTGCGAGGAGTCGGGGCTCTCCAACGAGCAGCTGGCCGAGGTCGATCTCATCAGCTATCTGCCCCTCAAGGTGAGCTACCCGTCTCTCAATCTGGGGCAGGCGATCATGCTCTACGCCTACGAGATGAGTCAGCTGATGGATGAGCTGAACGCCGACGGCGCCACTGCGGTAGCAGAAAATTTTGATAACGCTGGGCAGGTTCGGGTGCTGAAAAGCAAAACAGCAGAATTGCTGGGTGAACTCGGAGTTTCGCAGGATGAAAAACTGTATCAATGGGTGATGGACCGGGTGCCCATGCTGCCGCAGCGGGATTTGAACATGCTCCACCTGCTCTGCAAAGACCTTGCGCGCAAACTTGGCAAAGAGGTTTAAGTTGACAGCCCAGCGCCCGCCGCGGTATTGCTAAAAGCCAGCTTCGTCAACGAGTGTTCGTCATGCAGTTATTCACCAACGTCATCACCACCACCATTATTACCGGTACCACCACAGGTGGCACTGGGGCCGGTTGATGCGCTGACGAACAAGCACAGAAATCAGAAAAGGCCCGTACCCACCCAGTACGGGCCTTTTTGTTGGACTGGTTTTTAGATTGAATTTCATAGATTTACAGGGAGAGAAAGCGATGAGAGTGTTGAAATTTGGCGGGTCTTCACTGGCCGATGCAGAGCGTTTTTTACGGGTGGCCGATATCGCGGTCAACACCCACGGCCAATCTCAGGTAGCCCTGGTGCTCTCTGCACCTGCCAAGGTGACCAATCATCTGGTGGCGCTGGTGGAACAGACCAGTCGCGGCATGGATGCCAGTTCCACCCTGTTTGAAGTCAACGGTATCTTCTCCCGACTGCTGGCCGGGTTGAAGGCGGCCTATCCGGCGCTCGATGACAAGGCGCTGTTGGCCCGTCTCACCGCCGAGCTGGATCAGGTGGAGCGGCTGATGCAGGGCATCCGCCTGCTGGGCCTCTGCCCGGATAACGTGCAGGCGCGCATTCTGAGCCGTGGCGAGAACCTCTCCATCGCCTTTATGCACGAATTGCTGCGGGTGCGTGGTCTGGATCTGGAGCTGATCGTACCGGAAGAGCTGCTGGTCACCGACGGCGGCTATCTGGAAGCCCATGTCGATATCGAAGCCTCCCGCCTGCGCTTTGCCGCCAAGGGGCTGCGTAGCGACTGCCTCTACCTGATGCCGGGCTTTACCGGTGGCAGCGACAAGGGCGAGACCGTGCTGCTGGGTCGCAACGGCTCCGACTACTCCGCCGCCGTGCTGGCTGCCTGTGTCGATGCCGAGTGCTGCGAGATCTGGACTGACGTCGAAGGCTGCTACAGCTGCGACCCCCGTCTGGTGCCGGATGCCTATCTGCTGAAAACCCTCTCCTACAAGGAGGCGATGGAGCTCTCCTACTTCGGTGCCAAGGTGCTGCACCCGAAAACCATCGCGCCGGTGGCCCAGTTCCACATTCCCTGCCTCATCAAGAACAGCTTCAACCCGCAGGGGCCGGGCACCCTTATCGGCCCCGAGAGCGGCGACGATGACCTGAAAGTGAAGGCCATCTCGGATCTCTCCGGCATGTGCATGTTCAACGTCTCCGGCCCCGGCATGAAGGGGATGGTTGGCATGGCCGGTCGTATCTTCTCAGCCGTCTCCCGCGCCGGGGTCAGTATCGTGCTGATCACCCAGTCATCTTCCGAGTACAGCGTCAGCTTCTGTATCCACAGCTACGACAGCGACAAGACCCGCAAGGTGCTAGAGCGCGAGTTCGAGCTGGAGTTCAAAAACCAGCTGCTGGAGCCGCTGGATATCATCAGCGATCTGGCGATCATCTCCCTGATCGGTGACGGCATGCGCACCAGCAAGGGGATGGCGGCCCGCTTCTTCACCTCGCTGGCGCAAGCCTCCATCAATATCGTCGCCATTGCGCAGGGCTCCAGCGAGCGTTCCATCTCGGCGGTGGTGCGGGATCGAAAGGTGGCGGAAGCCATCAAGGCGTGCCACCAGAACTTCTTTGGCAGCCAGCAGTTTATCGATCTGTTTGTGGTAGGGGTCGGCGGCGTCGGTGCGGCGCTGGTGGATCAGATTGCCCGCCAGCAACCGGTACTGGCCGAGCAGGGCACTGGCCTTCGCGTGGTCGGCATCGCTAACAGCCGCCAGATGGCGGTCAACAAGGATGGCCTGAACCTCGCCAACTGGCGTGAACAGCTGGTGGAAGCCCGCGACAGCTTCTCGCTGGAAGGGGTGAAAAAGCTGGTGGAAGATAGCCACATCATCAACCCGGTGATCGTCGACTGCACCTCCTCCGAGGCGGTAGCCGTCCAGTATGCCGACTTCCTCGCCGCCGGTTTCCATGTGGTCACTCCCAACAAGAAGGCCAACACCGGTTCGCTCGATTACTACAAGGCGCTGCGCCGCACCGCCCGCCAGACTCGCCGCAAGTTCCTGTACGAGACCAACGTCGGCGCCGGTCTGCCGGTTATCGAGAACCTGCAGAACCTCATCATGGCCGGTGACAAGCTGCGTGCGTTTGACGGCATCCTCTCCGGTTCCCTCTCCTTTATCTTCGGCAAGCTGGACGAGGGGATGGCCTTCTCCGAGGCAACCCAAATCGCCCGCAGCAACGGCTTTACCGAGCCGGATCCCCGTGACGATCTCAACGGCATGGATGTGGCGCGCAAGCTGCTCATTCTGGCTCGCGAAGCAGGTATGGCGCTGGAGCTCTCCGATGTCGAAGTCGAGCAGGCGCTGCCGCCCGGCTTTGATGTGAGCGGCGACGTGGAAGCCTTTATGGCCCGCCTGCCCGAAGCCGATGGCTGGTTCCGCGACCAGTTCGCCGCTGCCCAGCGTGAAGGCAAGGTGCTGCGCTATGTGGGCTCCATCGAGGGTGGCAAGTGCAAGGTGGCCATCAAGGCGGTCGGTGGCGACGAGCCGCTGTTCAAGGTCAAAGACGGGGAGAACGCGCTCGCCTTCTTCTCCACCTACTACCAGCCGATCCCGCTGGTGCTGCGTGGCTATGGCGCCGGTACCGAAGTGACCGCGGCGGGCGTCTTTGCCGACGTGCTGCGCACCCAGAACTGGAAGCAGGAGTTGTAAGCATGAGTTCAGACATGTACCAGAGCAGTAGCGTGGTTGCCTACGCGCCCGCCTCCAGCGCCAACCTGAGCGTGGGATTCGATGTACTGGGGGCGGCGCTCGCCCCCGTGGATGGCTCTCTGCTCGGCGATCGGGTACAGGTAAAAGGGGCTGACGTGCCGTTCGCCCTCTCATCCGTGGGCCGCTACGCCCACAAGCTGCCGGACGATCCGAAAAAGAATATCCTCCATGACTGCTGGGTGGCCTATGGCGAGGCGCTGGAGAAGCGCGGCCTTAAACTCAAGCCGCTTGAAATGGTGCTGGAGAAGAACCTGCCGGTCGGCTCGGGTCTGGGTTCCAGCGCCTGCAGCGTGGTGGCGGCCCTTGAAGGGCTCAACGCCTTTCACGGCGCGCCGCTCAATGAGCACGACATGCTGCTGCTGATGGGAGAGATGGAGGGCAAGATCTCCGGCTCCGTCCACTACGACAACGTGGCCCCCTGTTATCTCGGCGGCATGCAGCTGGTGCTGGAAGAGCACGGCGTTATCAGTCAGGGCATTCCGGTGTTTGATCAGTGGTACTGGGTGGTCTGCTACCCGGGTACCGTGGTTTCGACCGCTGCCGCCCGCGCCATTCTGCCGGCCCAATATCGCCGTCAGGATTGCCTCACCTACGGTCGCCGCCTGGCTGCCTTTGTCCACGCCAGCTACACCGGGCAGGAGGGATTGGCCGCCAGCGTATTGAAAGACGTGATTGCCGAGCCCTACCGCGCTGCGCTGATTGAAGGCTTTGCCGAGGTACGGGCTCAGGCGGCCCAGAACGGGGCGCTGGCCACCGGCATCTCCGGCTCAGGTCCCACCGTGTTTGTGGTGATGAAGGATCTGGCGCAGGCCGAGCGGATGAAAGATTGGATGGAAGCACATTTCGTGCAGAACGAAGATGGATTTGCCCGGGTCTGCAAACTGGACATGGCCGGGGCACGGGTAACAGGAAGCGAGCTATGAATCTTTACAATATCAAGGACAACAGCGAACAGGTGAGCTTCGCGCAGGCGGTGCGTCAGGGTCTGGGCCGCGATCAGGGGCTCTTCTTCCCCGAACAACTCGAGCCGCTGGCCGATGTGGATGCCCTGCTGGCGCTGCCGCTGGCCGAACGCTCTGCCCGCATCATCAGCCACCTGCTGGGGGACGAAGTGCCCGCCGCCAAGGTGAGCGAGCTGATCAACGCCGCTTTCACCTTCCCGGCGCCGCTGGTGAAACTCAAAGATGGCACTTATGCCCTCGAGCTGTTCCACGGGCCGACCCTGGCATTCAAGGATTTCGGCGGCCGCTTTATGGCCCAGTGCCTTGCGGCCTTTAGAACCAACGACAAGATTACTATCCTCACCGCCACCTCCGGCGACACCGGCGCCGCCGTGGCCCACGCCTTCTACGGGCTGGAGGGGATTGAAGTGGTGATCCTCTATCCCAAGGGCAAGATCAGCCCCTTGCAGGAGAAGCTCTTCTGCACCCTCGGCGGCAATATCCGCACCATCGCCATCGATGGCGACTTCGATGCCTGTCAGGCGCTGGTAAAACAGGCCTTTGACGACGAGGCGCTGAAAAAGGCCATTGGCCTCAACTCCGCCAACTCCATCAATATCAGCCGTCTGCTGGCGCAGGTTTGCTACTACTTCGAAGCGGTGGCCCAACTGCCGAAAGCTGACCGCGCCAAGGCTGTGATCAGCGTGCCGTCCGGCAACTTTGGCAACCTCACCGCAGGCTTGATTGCCAAGGCGCTGGGGCTGCCGGTGAAGCGCTTTATCGCCGCCACCAACGCCAACGACACCGTGCCGCGCTATCTGAAAACCGGTCAGTGGGAGCCGCACCAGACAGTGGCCACCCTGTCGAATGCCATGGATGTCAGCCGCCCCAACAACTGGCCACGGGTAGAGGAGCTGTGCCGCCGCAAGGACTGGGCGCTGGAGACCCTGGGGTCAGGTATGCGTGACGATGCCCAGACTCGTGATGCGCTGAAACGGCTGCACCAGCTGGATTACCTCTGCGAACCCCACGGTGCCATAGCCTGGGATCTGCTGGGGGAACAGTTGGCCGAGGACGAAGTCGGGGTGTTCCTGTGCACCGCTCATCCGGCCAAGTTCAAGGAGTCGGTGGACGAGATCCTGCATCTCGATGTACCGCTGCCCGGCCCGCTGGCCAAGCACGCCGAACTGCCGCTGCTCTCTGTTAATTTGCCTGCGGAGTTTGCTCGCTTAAGGGCGTTTTTGGTGGGTTAAGCCGTCGAGCTGAGATAACCGATAGAAATAAAAATCCCCCAGTAATGGGGGATTTTTATTTTCTGGATTGGGAAAGGTGGCTAAATTATGAGTCATCCGAGTAATGACTGACTCAGAAGGGGGGGTAAAAGTTCCTTAAATGAGTTTATTGAAAACGATTGCTGTTTTTTACAAAATCAAAGATACACACCAACTTACAAAAATTACTTGATATACTCGGCATCAATAAAGCATCATCAAAATGCTTTTTAAGGATTTTCAATAAATCATTAATATCGCGTTTTATTAAACCGAAATCCATAAATGGAACCATTCTTAGGAATACGCCAAAATCATCATCGCTGTTGTACAACTCATTTATTCCAATTTTTATTTCAGAATATTTCTCAGCTCTTTTGCTATCACCGCCACTAGATCTAAATGAGCTCTCATCGATATGGAATCTGGCTTTAACTCCATTCGAAAAACTATAATCCTCTATACATGTCCCATCTGTATTTAATAAGCCAGCATTATTTAAAAAATGAAAGATTGGTATTCTTGCATTACCTTTACAGTGCTTAGGCAGAACATCATTGGCAACTTGCTTCCAGTCATAATTACCATTTTCAAATACAACCTCTCGCATAAGATCAAATCGTTCTAGTCCAACTAATCCTTTTGCCGCCATTGATTCTGATTTTTTAACCATCGAAATAGCACCATAACCGACAACAAATTCTGTTTGTGCCTTTGCATCTGCTATTGATTCTGCATCTCGAACGTATAGCTTTCCTTTAGGATCATCCGTTAATACAAGCTCATAAAGCTCATCTTTTATTGTTCTAAACAAGTGGGCTGGAATTCTTTTCTTGGTTTCACTCAACACTTCAAATATTTCTTTGTAAGATGAAGTCCTTACATACTTCACTGGTATTTGTTTATGAATAACTGAATCACTAATACTCGCTTCTTCTGTATCAGGCTTCCACTCAACAAATAATAGTTTATTTTGTAAAAACTCTAAACTTTGCACTGGAAAGCAACTTACTATATCTTCAAGAATTTCTGCTATATGTGGATCAGTCAAAGAATAACCTAAAAATACAACTGGTCTTTCAATAAACATCGTTAGAAGTTTTGATGATAAATAAGGATTCTTTTTACGATATTTATCGTAATCTGAAGATGTTAGAACTAAGCTGTTTGGACTTGAGCAACATCCGTGAATTTTATATATTTCAGCGATGCCGTGACTACGACCAGTAATTAATCCATCCTGACCAATAAAAGGCGTAAATCTTGGGAATTGTTGTTCCAAGAACATATCCCAATTAGTTGTAATAATACCATCTATGTTAGCCCGTGCTAATAATGAAATTTCTTCTTTTAGTGACTCATCACTGGTGACATTGTTATGGGAATTACCAATGAATACTGAAATTGATACTTTTAGTGGGGATTGCTCATCTGTAAATAATTCCTCATGTTCTTTAACTAGCTTTTCAGCCTCATCTGTACCCCACCATTTTTCTGAATAGGTTTTAGCAAGCATCTGAGCATACAGGGGCCAATCCTGGCTAGATTTTGCCCGAAGTTGAACATGATTCTCACCAATTTTTTCAGAAAAAATTTTAAGTAAATCTTCCCAACAGCATAATCCTAGATAACGTTTGGAAACCCCCGACCCAACAAATAATATCGGGGATGCATCAAATTGCTTAAAATGATTTTCCAGATCTTTCTTAAAACTCATTTTTGTATCCTTTTTACATTTACCTTATTAGTAGTATTTTTATTCGATTTGAATACAATTCGGTAAATTAGTATCTGTCGAAAATCTGGTACACCAACCTTTCTGAGCACTGGTCGAGGACACGCATGTTGGGCTAAATATCGTAGGTTGGTGCTGAACGAAGTGAAGCCCAACGTTTACCGTGAAAGCTAAAATTTATTTGGTTGTTGATTTTGGTATGATTAAAATTTATCTTGCTTTGGAAGTAATATCTCTCATTTGTTGGGCTTCGCTACGCTCAGCACCAACCTACACGAACTGAAGCCCAACGTTTACCGAGAAAGCTAAATTCGGTTTTTGATTTTATATGGTCAAAATTCATCTTGTTTGGAAAGTCATATATCCCGTTTGTTGGGCTTCGCTACGCTCAGCGCCAACCTACAAAACATTCCAAGCCGATTATTCCCGACCCGAGTCACTATCAATGGCCCAATCTGGCGTTATCCATCCTACGGCGATATGGCGATGAATTGACGAGTAAGGCCAATCGACAGGTTTGGCACAATAACCATGTTTGACCGGATTGAAATGGATGTAATCGACATGGGCTTGCAGATCTTTGTCATCCCGGATCAGATGCTCCCAATAACGGCGTTGCCAGATACCGCGTTCCCGTTTTCTGAGTCGGCTCTCCCGTATCCGCTCTGTTTTGGCGAGATTTCGTGAAAGGCCAGCCTTGATCAGAGACCAGCGCATGGGATAGTCACTGTCATCCGGTGGTAGTTGCCAGATGGCATGGAGATGATCCGGCATCACCACCATGGCAATGATCTCGAAGGGGTGTTGTTGTTTGACGTTGCGGATCACTTCACGCAGAAGGTCGATATGACGTACCAGTAGATCCTGCTTGCGATCAGCCAGGTTGACGGTGAAGAACCAACATGCCCCGCTGGTTGTTGCTCGGCGATAGCGCATGGTTCTCCTTTCCGGTGTAGGGGGTGAAATATCCGGTCTGTTCGGTTACACGAAATGGGAACCAACTAATCGAAGGCATACGTGTTGGGCTTCGCTGCGCTCAGCGCCAACCTACGCAATGCATAAATCACTGTGCAAAACCCACGCTACCGCCCGTGGATTACAGCTTCCAATATGCTCCATTAACCAGCGAGGGTAGCAACCCATCACTGATGAATAGGCACCGGATGGCTATGTTAAGCCAATCGAATCTGGCCACACCAGTCAAAAAATGACGTAAGTGTCAGTAATGACTGATTTTTTGCGCTGGCTCAATAAAAGGGTGTGGGCGGAGGCAGGATTCCCATGACCCTTGATTCTATTGGGGTTGGCGGGAAAGTAGGGGGCAGGCTTGCTGTTGGAGAAGGCTTTACGGGGACAATCCCGCTCAGCCAATCGGCGCTATAGTGCGGGCGATGGTTGCCCTGTGCTCCCTCTCCCAAACTGGCGAGGCGGGGGATCTGCGGCAACAATCAGCTGTTGCCATCACAGCCATTTGCAACACATCGTCATGCAAATATGACCGTGCAAACACATCACCAGATAGAGAGGAGATCACCCATGAAGCGTACCATCCTGTTCGGCCTGCTCTGCGGCAGCGTGCTGCTGGCCAATCCGGTCTTTGCCAACGACGCAGCCCAGTTGCAGTGCGAGGCGCAGGCCGCGGCCAAAAAGCTTAACGGCGCCGCCAAGACCAGCTTTGTCGGCAAGTGCGTGAAAGATGCCGCTGGCGCCGCGAGCGGCGAGTGCGAGAAGGCGGCCGCCGACAAGAAGCTGGCCGGTGCGGCCAAGAACAGCTTTATCCAGAAGTGCGTGAAGACGGGCGCGGCAGTGGATCCGGCAGCCAAGTGCGAGAAGGCGGCAGCCGACAAGAAGCTGGCTGGCGCGGCCAAGAACAGCTTTATCCAGAAGTGCGTGAAGGATAGCGCCGCCAAGTAAGGCATTTTCTCATCCGGTGTGTTTGCGGGGGCCATCAGGCCCCCGTGCTTTTTATGCGTAGTGAACGCCGTGAAGCCCAAGCGTTGTCGGGAACATTAAATTCGGTTGCTGATCTTCTATGACCGGGCTCCCTATCTGGTTTTGGACATATTATCTCCCGCTTGCTGGGCTTTGCCTTGTTCAGCGTCAACCCATGAATGGTATCCATCACGGTTCACCGCCCACGCGATCGCCGATGGATTACCACTTCCGATTTGAGCCATTAACCCGCGAGGGGGCCACCCATCACTGATAAATAGGCATCGGATGGCTGGCGATAAGCCCCTCTTCAGCGGGAAGAGGGGCCGCAATAGTGCTCCCTGGCGGGCCGAGTTAGCCGAGGCTGGCCCAGGCCAACCGCAGTTTCAGTCCCGGGCCCGAGCTCCAGCCAGTGGTGGAGCTCACCACTTTACCCTGCTTGATGATGAGGAAGCTGGGGGTGACGCTCACCTGCCAGCGGGCGGCAAGGTCGCCATGCTCATCATTGTGGGTCGGGAAGGTCAGCCCCTTCCTGGCCATCCCCTGCTGCAACCTGGCTTGGTCGCCGGAGCGCAGCGCCACTGTCAGCACGTTTTCGCCGTCTCGCCATAGCTGCTCCACTGTCGGTGTGGTAACACGGCAGACTGCGCACCAGCTGGCCCAGTAATAGATCAGCAGTGGTCTGTCCCGACTCATTGTCTGCAGGTCGGCCAGAGTGCCATCTTGCAGCAGCAGTTGAGGCAGCGGGCTTTCCTCTGGCAGCGCCGGACTGCGCCAGAGGTCCAGCGCTGTCGAGATAATCACCGCCAACAGCAGCAGCCAGAGGGCCTCCTTGCTCCAGCGGCGCAGACGGAGGATCCGGGATGATGTTGCTGTCATGACTCCCCCTTGATGACCAGTGCGTTTTTGACGTTGCCCCCGAGCGCTATATGAGGGAGATCAGCCGATTGCCGATAATTTCCCCCTTGCGCTGCGGGTATGCCCCGCTCTCCCGGCAGGGTCTGTATGAGCAGGATATATCTCATCTTGTTTCTCCTTGAACAGGGGCGTTCGCAGCGTGCTCCAGAGTGGCCAGCAGAGTTGCACGATCCAGCAGGGGAGAGAGGATCTCGCCACCCGGTAGCCCGGGGCCATAGATTTGGTTGAAAGGAATGGCCACACTGCCGCGTTGGCGCAAGAAGCCGGCGATGCTGTCTGAGGGGCGGCTCCAATCCCCGCGCAAGGCCACCACATCGGGGGCACTCAGGGCTCGTTGCACATCATCGCGCAGCAGCACGTTGAATTTGTTGGCTTTGCAGGTGATGCACCAGTCGGCGGTCACATCGACGAAGACCCGCTTGTGTTGTGCCAGGGCGTCCTGGATGGCCTGCTCCGAGAGTGGCTGCCAGTGGACGGTATCCTGTTGTGGTTTGCCCTCCATGGTGAAGGCGCCGCCGAGCAGCAGGGCTGCGGCCAGCAAGCAGCCCAGCGCCAGCCCCAGGGTTACACCGCGAATACCGTGGCGCCATACGACCGCCAGCAGCAGGGCTGCCAGTATCAGAGCCATCAGGATCACCACCCCGTTATGGCCGATATGGTTGCCAAGCAGGCTGAGCAGCCAGAGGCTGGAGCCCAGCATCATCAGGCCGAGCAGGATGCGCAGGCGCCCCATCCAGCGTCCCGGTTTTGGCAACCAGAGCGCGAGACGGGGCAGGGCGGCGATGAGCAGCCATGGCAGGCTCATGCCAATCCCCAGTGCGGTAAAGACAAGCCAGAGTTGACCGGATGGCGCCCCGAGCGCAAAGGCGACTGCGGTGCCAAGGAAAGGGGCGGAGCAGGGTGTTGCCAGCAGAGTGGCAAAGCAGCCCTGCATAAAGTGACCGGCCATGCCGTTGCCACCCGCGGTTGCCAGACGGGTGTTGACATTGCTCGATAACCTGATCTCGAACAGCCCCAGCTGGTTGGCACAGAACAGCAAGGTCACCACGACCATGAAGCCGATAAACCAGACGCTCTGGAACTGGATACCCCAGCCGACGGCCCCCTGGGTGGCGCGCAGCAGGGTGCTCATCAGTGCCAGCGCCCAAAAGGAGACCAGGATACCAACGCTTGCCGCCAGGAACTGCAAGCGAACCGGGCGACGCTCACGGGTCTCCAGCTGCAGTACTGATCCCAGCTTGAGGGCCAGCACCGGCAACACACAGGGCATCAGGTTGAGAATAAGCCCCCCAAGCAGTGCAGCTCCCAGGATCCAGCGCAGCGAGTGGCCACCAGCGGGTAGTAGCAGGGGATCACCTATGGTGACCTGGCGCTGCCAGGCTTCGTCACCGTTGACCAGTACCACGCCCAGTTGCTGATGACGGATATCTGGTGCATCCCCTTGCCAGCCATCGCTGACCGGAATGCGGGCAATCAGGGTATTGCCCTGCACCTCCAGGCTGGGCTCGCCAAACTCGACCCCTTCCAGCTGCTGGAGGAAAATCTGCGGAGCCCGCCACCCCTCTTGCTGCTTAGCGCTCAGCTGTAGCCGGTTTTGCTGGTAGCCGGCCTGGAGGTTGACGCTCTTGGGCATGGCTTGAGGCAGCTTGCTCATCGCCTGTGCATAGGCAAGGTCGAATCCGTCCGGTGCCGTACCATCCAGAGCAAGGGCAAAAGGGTAGTCGGTCAGGATGCAGACGTTGCTGCAGGTTGAAAGGCGTAACGTGCCGGTCAGCGCCTTGCGGTTGCCATGGCCAAGGCTGATGGGAAAGGTAACGGCCTGCTGATACCCCTGGGTCGACATGCCGCTGACCGCGAATCGCTCTGGCACTGGCCAGTGCCATTGTTGAGTGAGTTGGGGATCATCCCAGAGAATTTCAGGGGCAATTCCCCCTTCACCCGGGTTTTGCCAATAGGTTTTCCAGCCGGACTCGAGTGCCAGACTGAGCAGCATCCGGGGCTGTGCCGGATCCCGGCTATCTGCTTGCAGCCGGATTTGTGCGTGATCGTTGCGGGGGCTGGTGAGCCAGCCGGTATCGCTGGCCAATCCGATGGATTGCCACAGCAGGCTGCCCAGCAAGAGGGCAGTCTTGAAGATGTTTGACATGGTGTTGTCTCTTGAAAATGAAAGTCAGGGTTGTTTAAGCCGCGACTGACTCATTCTCGCCAGACACAAAGGGTGAGATGAAGCCGCCGTTCTGGCGGGGAGATATTTCTGGGTGGGGGGAGGGGGGGCGAGCAACGGGGCAGTGGTGCCAGCAGGGCGATCAGGAATGCGATGGCAAAGAAGATCTGTTCGGCGCATTGCAGGCTGGCGGCACTGAGCCACTTGCCGTTGAGCTGGCAACTGCCGGGTTGCGGCGTTGCGGCGCGGCCATCCTCATCGACATCGATGGCGGAGGATGGGGCGGTCAGCATATGGCAGCCCGCGGCTATCTCCAGCTGAGCCAGCCTGGTCAGTGGCTGTAGTGCACAATTGAGCAGCAGAATGCAGACCAGCAGCAGGAGTCTTGTCGCCACGCGTTGTCGCAAAATCATGTTGCTCCTGCCTTCTTGGAATGGGGCACATCCTATCGATCAATGACAGCCCGGGCAAGCCGGTCGGATGGAACCCCGTTTCTTGCAACCGGTGAGTTGCCACGCAGCCCTCGTAACTTGCCGAGAACCGAGCGTGCTGGCCAGATCAGTCTGCCAATGCTCCGGACAAGGGCAATCGCTCAGCTACCAACAGTCAGTGATGTTCCGCGCATGCAGGCAGTCAGTGTAAAGAGAACCCGTCGAGTACTGAATGGACATTGGGATATGGGGATCCATGCCGAGACGAGAGAAAGGCCAGGCTGAAGATGGTTCATTTGGCGCAAAATAATCTCTTTTGGTCGCCAAATATTGAAAGCGTTTTCAGAAATCATTTTCAATTGTGATCCGCTTCAAAGCTTTTTAATACGTCAACCTCTAGCATTGGCCCCACGAATTAGGGGCTAGCGCTCCCGATTTTCCCGCTGTGGGAGGTAACCGGATGATCCGGCTATTTCCTTCGTTACTTTCGACGGTCATCACGGATGGCCGTTTTTTTTTTGAGTTATTTCACGGTAAAGGGTCGAGTGGCTGACGCTTTCCCGTTAAAATTCCGCTTTTGCATCTGCCCGTGAGTCTTGATGTCTGCCTCCACCCTCTCCCCGGATAGTTATCTGCTGCTCAGTGCCTTGCAACTGCAGCGTGTCGCCAGTACCCGTCTGTTACAAGATACGCTGGGGGCGGGCCATGAGCTCGCCAGCCACCTGACCCGGCTCCATGACGCCGGCCTTGTCAGATTGCGCGGGGAGCAGCAGTGGAGCCTGACTGCAGAGGGGACGCTGGCGCTGATCCTGGGGGTGCGGGCTGGGCTTTGTGCTGCCCCTGACTGGAGCCGGGTCTCCTCGGTGACCGGCCAGGATCTGGTGCACGGGCTGGTGCGCGAGCTTTGCAGGGGCAAGGCGGGCGAGATCCCGGCTTTCTTCTCTCCCGGTGATCTGCTCACACTGCTCGATACCGCAGATGCCCATCTGCTGCTGGCGGGTTCCAGCCCCGCCTGGCAGCAACTGTTGCTGGAGCACTTCTCGCTGCAGCTGCTGCTCGATGCCCCTTATGAAGAGCGCTGGCCGCTGGCCAATGCGCTAGTGCGCTGTGCCCCCGAGGTGCAGGCGCAAGGTAAGGCGTTTGAGGCGGAGTGGCGCTGGCTCTGTGGGGATGGCGAAAGCACCGATTCCAGCCTGTTGTGGCCTGCCCTGCAGGCGGTTGCCTCGCAGGGGGAGTGTGGCCCGCTGGGTGAGCGGTTGCTCACGGCTCTGGGCCAGTGGCAGGCCGAGGGTCATGAGGGGCAGTGGCCGCGTGCCTTCAGTGCTTTGCTCTGGCTCGGCTGGTTGCAGCAGGCAGACCCCGTCATTGCCAGCGAGCAGCGCAAGAAGTGGCAGCGCAGCCTTGGCGGACAATTTCCGCTGCTGGCCGATCTGCTCAGCCAGTGGGCCGGTGAGCGGCATGGGCAGGCGGTCGGGCTGTTCGATACCCTGCAACTGCCTGTGGAGGAGCTCCACTGGGGCTATCTCTGGCTCGATCTCTGTGCGCTGGCCCGTCACGGTGCCCAGAGCCCGCAGGTGGCCATGTTGCACAAGTGGGACCTCTCCCATCTGCTCGATGCCGAGCCTCATCATCGCTTGATGGCGTTTTGTCAGGATCTGCTGCGCATCTTGTTGGGCGAGGCGGCCAAAGGGGCGCCCTTGTGCCAACTACGCGGCAGTGAGGAGAGTGCGCAAGAGGGCAGTGACGAGCAGGATGATGACGGGGACGTGGATAAAACCGCGGCCTCTGCCAGCTGGCTCAACTGGTTGCAGGGGCTGGGCCGCGCCAGTGGCTTACGCAAGCCGCAGGAGCGGCTGGTGTGGCTGCTCCATGCCGAGGGCCCCGAGCTGGAGTGCAAGATCCAGAAGCTGAGTACCAAGGGGGAGTGGACCGCCGGTCGCCGGGTCGATCCGACCCTGCTCTCTACCCAGTATGCCGCCATGCTCGACGAGCATGACTGGGCACTGGTTCGCACCCTGCCACGGGTGATGGGACGGCTGCCGCGGGATGTCTGGGCGCCGCTGGCCGATCACCCCCGCTTGTTCAACGCCAAGGGGCAGAAGCTGCAACTGGCCATCAGCGCCCCCCTGCTGCAGGTGGTGGCCACCGAACAGGGGATGAGTGCGCAGCTCTGCCCCGATGCGGCCGCTCGCGGGGCCCATATCATGCCGCTGGCGCAGGATCTGTGGCAGCTGATCCTCACCCCGCAGCCGCTGCTCGACCGCTTGCCTGCGCTCGAATCCATCCCGCTGCTGCCCGCCGAGGGGCTGGCCGAGCTGCAACGCACCTTGGACGCTATTCCCGAGCTGCCCTGGCACAGTCAGGTTGCGGGGCTTAGCGGCAACGCCGAACTGGCTCCCTGGCCGGGCATTCCTTCGGTGCAACTGGATTGGCAGGATGGTCAGCTGTCGGTCAAGCTGGTGACCCGCTTTGAGGATCTGCCGCCCCAGCCCCTTGGCAAGGGGGAGGCGATCGTGCGGCAGGGGATCAAGGCGTACCACTACTGGCAGCGGGATCTCGCGGCCGAGAAGGGGCAGGCCCAGCTACTGCGCAATCAATTGCCCATCGGCCTGCCCGGCAGCGAGTGGCGCCTTGAAGGAGAGCAGGCACTGGCATTGGTCAATGCCCTGCCGGAGCTGGTGGATGCCGGTGTGGTCATTCACTGGCATCAGGACAGCGCCCGCCTCAAGAGCCTCGATGAAGCGGCACTGAGCCTGCGCATCGAGCGGCGGCAGGACTGGTTCCAGGTCGAAGGGGCGCTGGCCCTCGATGAGCATCAGATCCTCGATTTGCGCCTGATCCTGCGTCAGCTGACCCCGGGTCAGCGCACCGTCCAGCTCGACGAAAAGACCAGCCTGATGCTGAGCGACAAGCTGGTGGAGCGGCTTTCCATGCTGGGGGCCATGCTCGACGACGAGCAGCGGATCAACCACAAGCTGGCCTATCCGCTGACCCGTCTGCTCTCGGTCATCACCACCGAGGGGGATGCGGCATGGCAATCTCTGCAGCAGGAGTGGCAGCAGGAGGTCGATTGCCCGGACGAGCTGCTTACCTCCCTGCGGGACTATCAGAAAGAGGGGGTGCGCTGGATGGCGACCCTGGCCCATCACGGTTTTGGTGCCTGTCTGGCCGATGACATGGGTCTGGGCAAGACACTGCAGGCGCTTATCGTGCTGCGGATGCGCCAGCACCTTGGCCCTGCCCTGGTAGTGGTGCCCAAGTCAGTGGTCACCAACTGGCAGGAGGAGGTGGCCCGTTTCGCCCCCGAGCTGGAGGTGGTGATCTTTGACAATCCCGCCGAGCGCGAGCGCATTATTCGCGATGCCAAAGCGGGGCAGGTGATCATCATCAACTACGGTATGCTCGGCAGTCTGGCGGAGGCGCTCAAGGGGCGTCGCTGGCCCTCCATGGTGCTCGATGAGGCCCAACAGATCAAAAACGCCGGTACCCAGCGCGCCAAGTTGTTGTTCCAGCTGGAAGGGGATTTTCGCCTCGCCCTCTCCGGCACGCCCATCGAGAACCATCTGGGGGAGTTGTGGAGCCTCTTTACCTTTATCAACCCGGGGTTGCTCGGCAGCCTTGGCGAGTTCAAGCGCCGCTTTGGCAAGGCGGTCAAGGATCCCCAGCATATGGCGTTGCTGCGGGCGGTGATCAGCCCCTTCATCCTCCGTCGTCTCAAGCAGGAGGTGTTGACCGAGCTGCCAGACAAGACCGAGATCATTCACCACATCAGCCTCTCCCCCGAAGAGCGTCAGCTCTACGAGGCGACTCGGCGTGAAGTGGTGCAGCAGGTGCAAAGTGCCGATGGTCGTGCCCTGATGCATGTGTTGAGTGGTCTGACCCGGTTGCGCCGGCTTTGCTGTTCGCCGGAGCTGGTGATGCCCGAGTGGTCGCAAACCAGCAGCAAGCTGGATGAGGCGATGGCCCTGCTGGAAGAGGCGATTGACGGTGGTCATCGGGTGCTGGTGTTCAGTCAGTTTGTAGACTTGCTGAGCCTGCTGCGGGCCCGCATCGAGCAGAAATCCTGGGATTACTGCTATCTGGATGGCGGCTGCTCCGCCAAGTCCCGTCAGGACTCCATCCTGCGTTTTCGCCACGAGGAGGTGCCGCTATTCCTCATCAGCCTCAAGGCGGGGGGGACCGGCCTCAACCTCACCCAGGCCGATACCGTGCTGCACCTCGATCCATGGTGGAACCCGGCGGTGGAAGATCAGGCGAGCGATCGGGCGCACCGGATGGGGCAGACCCAGCCGGTGACCGTTTACCGGCTGGTGTGCGAGCAGACGGTGGAGGAGAAGATTGTCGCCCTGCACGACGAGAAGCGGGCGCTGGCCGATGGGTTGCTGAGCGGCCAGTCCGAGGTGCGCGGGCTGGATGTGGAGAGCCTGCGGGCCCTGCTGATGGGCTGATTGGCGACGCCACCTTTCATACCGCCTATCGATACAGAAAAGGGAGAACATCCAGAGATGTTCTCCCTTTTCTTATTTGGGATGCAGATGCGGGATACTCGTTTATTGCGGCAAGGCGGCCCAGCTATTCCTGATCCAGTCACCCCTGATAGAGATAGAGGTGCAGCCGCTCGATGATAGGCTCACCGCCAATCTTGCGATCTCGCCGCGCCTGTCGGCTCTTGGGGGGATAGTTGCCCAGATGGGTGACCGCAGGCGGGGTATCCGAGCAGAGCAGCAGAGGCAGGCTCGCCTTGATCTGCTGCTTGCGCGGGGTGCGCTCCAGCCAGAGCAGGTTGATCATCGGGTGGGTCTTGACCGGGCGGCGGATCCGCAGCTCGGCATCGGCGGGCAGACGGCGAATGTCATAGACCTCCTGATCCACCATCTTGCTCCACTCCTCGTTGTTGGAGAGGGCCGGTATGTAGCGGCGGCTGCGCTCCAGCATCTCAAGCACCTGCTCGCGACTGAGGCGATTGATGGTCTGCTTGTCGGCCCAGGTAAAGCCGAGGGATTGCAGCTCCCCCGCCAACAGGGTCAGCTTGCGGTAGACCTGCAGGGTGATCACCCCGGGCAGGGCGGTATGTACCAGCTCGAACTTCTCGTCCCGTCCCCCCGCCTGCTGCACCAGCGCCTTGAAATCAAGCTTGTGCTGGTTGATTTGGTCGATCAGCGGTTGCAGCAAGGGAGCTGCGGCGGCAGGAAAGCGCAACCAGCCGGGCAGCCGATGAGTCGCCTTGGTGGAGCAGCCGGGGCGGGCGCTGTGGTCCCGATAGGCGGCGAGGGTGGCCGCCAGCGCGGCTTCACCGTTGAGATAGCCCACCTCAATTTGCTCGATCGGGTCGTGCTCTTCCCCCTGTGCAACCGGGGGGAGGGGATAGACATGAGCCTCCTGCAGCTCGAGCTGGCCAAGCAGATCGGCCAGCTGGTTGAGAGAGGTTTCAATGGCGGCCATCTGTTGACGCAGGGCGGCGGTAGGGGTAAAGGTATCCATCGATGATCCTGTGGTCTGACCCGCTGTTGACGACATCAGGTATGACATTGCTGCGGGTAGCAAAACTACTGTATAAATAAACATACCAGCATGCGGTTGGAGTGCCAAGAGGCACTTTGAGGAGGGGGCAATGTGCGCCTCTGAATGGGGATGTGGTAATGGTTTTATTTATGTTTCAGAGTGTTAAATAAAGATCACCACAAGATCATTAAATTAACAATCACGTGTAGCTCCGCTGTTGCCAGCTGTTCACACCTTGTCCATCCCTGCATATGTAAAGCAGTAAAATGCATATATAGATGGGTGCCATGCAGCACAATATGCTGTGCGACTCTGCTGGCCAACTGTTAAAATAATTATTTGTTTAAAATCAAAGCGTTAAAATTAAATCCTGCCGTTTTTAGACATTAGATTTACTAATGTAACGTATCAAAATTCGTCAATTGAGTCGGCCCTGTTCCCTGACTAAGCTTTGCGCATCAAATAAAGCCCAGTGCGTAAACAAATATTCAGAGGAGCCACATCATGGCCAACATGGCTTATACCGAAACCGGTTACCAGCATTCCAGCCAATTGAATCTGGTTGCTCGCGTTAAAATGACCGTTCTGACCTGGCTGGAACGCAGCCGCAGCCGTCGCCAGCTCTCCGAGCTGCCCGAGTACCTGCTCAAAGACATCGGCCTGAACGAAGCTGACCGTTATCAAGAGACCACCAAGCCGTTCTGGCGTGGTTGATCTACCGGGCATGGATGCCTTGTTTTTCTGCTGAGTCGTTTGCTGTTCTGCCCCTGTGGGGACCAACTGCCAGGTCTGTTATTGTCTGTTTTATCTCCCCCCGTTTTCCCCCTGTTATTTGTTGATCCTTTTTCCTCTCCTCTTTATTCCACATCGCTACTGTCATTGCTGTCATCGTTCGATTGTTATCACACTTGTATCGTTAATGTTTGAATTTGTTTAAAAAATGATTTTAAGCCACGATGCCTTGCGTATAATCCGGCCATAGTATTCCAGAGCGAGAGGGTGAGACGGATGATTCCCCAGCACGATTTTTTGGCCTTGACCCGCAGCCATGAGTGGCAGCTTGAGCCCTTTGAATTTGCCCTGCCCGATGGTGCGCGGGTCAGCGTCTGGGATACGGGCGTGCTCTGTCTGGAGCCTGCCCGTGGCGCGGGCGATCAGCCGGGAGGACGCAAGGATATCGTCCTCTCCTGCGGTATCCACGGCAACGAGACTGCCCCCATCGAGATCTGCAACCAGCTGCTGAGCCGTCTGCTCTCAGGCGAGCTGAGCGCCCGCCATCGGGTGCTGTTCCTGTTTGGCAATCCGGCGGCGATGAATCTGGGGCTGCGAGAAGTGGAGGAGAACATGAACCGGCTCTTCTCTGGCGCCCACAGCAAGGGGGAGGGGCTCTGCAATCGGGAGCGGATCCGTGCCATGCGCCTCGAGCAGTATGTTAGCCGCTTCTTTGCCGATCCGGCTCGTCCCCGTTACCACTACGATCTGCACACCGCCATTCGCGGTTCGCGCCACGAGAAGTTTGCCGTCTACCCCTTTCCCCACGAGCGGCCCCACTGCCGCGAGCAGGTGCAGTTCCTCGGCGCCTGCGGGGTGCGCACCATTCTGCTCTCCGCCAGCCCGACCACGACCTTCAGCTACTACAGCTCCCGCCAGCATGGGGCCCATGCCTTTACGGTGGAGCTGGGCAAGGTACGGCCATTTGGTGAGAACGATATGACCCGCTTTATCGAAACCCGGCAGGCACTGCAGGAGCTGGTCACTCAGGATGAAGTGGCACTGGAGCCGTGGCGGGCGGACGATTTCACCCTGTTTGCCATCGATCGGGTGATCACCAAAAAATCGGAGCAGTTTCGCTTTCTATTCGCCAGCGATGTGGACAACTTCACCGAATTTCCGCAAGGGTTCGTGTTGGCCGAGGATGGTGAGCTGCGCTACACGGTCGAGAAGCCGCGTGAGGCGGTGGTCTTCCCCAATGCCAACGTGGCGATCGGTCAGCGCACCGTGCTGATGGTGGTGCCGACAAGGCTCTGGGAATAGCGGTGATAGTTTTGCCTGCAGAGCGGTGATGCATCCGCAGGTGGCGCCAAGCCATTGTTTTAGTCGGCGGCTCAGACACAGCAGCGGTTAGCCGCAGTAATAAAAAACGGGGCCAGTCAGATGACTAGCCCCGTTTTTTATCGGGTTCAAGCGGTGAGGCTTAGGTGTTGTTCTTCACAAACAGAGTCAGCTCCTGACCGGGCTTGAGGTAATCCCCTTTATCCAGCTGATTCCAGCGCATCACATCGTTGATGGCCACCTGGAAGCGAGCCGCGATGGAGGAGATGGAGTCGCCACGGCGAACCTGATACACCATCGATTTGTCGCTCTTCTTCCCTTGCTTGGGATAGACCACCAGCTTCATGCCTGGCTTGAGCGCCGACTTGGCATTCAGACCATTCCACTTGGCGAGCTCTTCGTGGGAGACGCCGTGTGCCTGGCTGATGCTCCACAGGTTGTCACCCGAGCGCACCTTGTAACTGACTTTGGCCTTCTGGCTGCTGCCACGGCTTGCCAGCTGTTGCGGTTTGCTGGCGGAGCTGGCCTTGCTGCTGACCTGACCGTGGGTCGGGATCACCAGTTGCTGACCGCGACGCAGGTTGTTGCTGCGCAGATTGTTGGCCAGCTTCAGCTCACTCACGCTGACGCCATGATTCTGGGCAATGCGCGACAGGGTATCGCCACTGGTGACCTGATAGGAGCGGGTACGAATACGCTCGCTCTTGGGCAGATCGGCCAGTGCCAGCTCCAGGGTATCGGCATATTCTACCGGTACCAGCAGGCGGTAAGGACCACGGGGCGACATCACACCACGGCTCAGGGCCGGATTGACCTCCTTGAGCTGTGACGTGCGCAGACCTGCCAGTTGGGCGGCCACATTCAGATCGATCTGGCTGCCGGTCTCCACCACTCGCAGCTTCGGCTCGTTGGCGAGCACCGGCAACTGGATATTGTACTTGTCCGCATTGCTGATCATGTCAGCCATGGCGAGGATCTTGGGCACATACATCCGGGTTTCCCGGGGCAGATCGAGCGACCAGTAGTCGGTCGGTTTGCCTGCGCGCTGGTTACGCTGGATGGCGTTGCGCACCCGACCTTCACCGGCATTGTAGGCGGCCAGCGTTTGCAGCCAGTCACCGTCAAAGAAGCGGTTCAGGTACTCCAGATAGTCGAGCGCCGCATTGGTGGAGGCCAGCACATCGCGCCGTCCGTCATACCAGTTGTCGTGGCGCAGACCGAAGTTTTTGCCTGTCGCTGGCACAAACTGCCAGAGTCCGACGGCATTGCTGCGGGATCGGGCATGAGGATCAAACATGCTCTCGATCATCGGGACAGTAATAAGCTCCATTGGCAGCTCACGCCGTTCAATCTCCTCTACCATCAGATAGAGGTAGGGTTCAGCCCGGCTGGCAATGGTCGCCAGATGCTTATCATTGCGCAACAGCCACTCACGTTGCTGGCGGATGCGCGGGTTGTCCGGAGTTTCCAGTTGCATATCATCGCTGATACGCACCCACAGATTGTCCGTATCTTCCATTTCGTCCAGCTGTTCATCGCCAAACAGGAAATGGGAAGAGTGTTTTTTATGCGCTTTTTTCTTGACCTGGGGGGACTTGATCGGCTCGATTGCCGTTAGCGCCCGGTCATCCTGATGGCTCAGGTTTTGGCAGCCGCTGAGCAACAGCGCTGCCAATAAGGCCGTTCGTACCTTCATCTCGTTCCGGTCATTTTTAGGAAAAACAGCTCGCATCATAAGGGGCAATGGCCCCCTGATCAAGGTTTGTTCAAAAAACGTCCTTCCACTGACGCAGGATGGTGAAGGTATCTACCGGATTTACCACGCATTTTAGCCCATGCTTTTCAGCAGAAAATTTCACTGAATCCTGTTCGCAGCGCAGAAAAATGTTGAAAGTGCGTTCGTCACCCAGCCGGGTTGGCAGGCTTGGCAGCCCCTGTTGCCGCAGTTTGCTGATCAGCCCGATCTGGCGGCGGATCGCCGGGTTGTCCGGCTCGACCGCATAGGCAAAACGCAGGTTGGAGAGGGTGTACTCGTGGGCACAATAAATGAGTGTCTCATCGGGCAGGGCGGCGAGTCGTTGCAGCGAGTGATACATCTGCTCCGGCGTCCCTTCAAACAGGCGGCCACAACCGGCCGAGAAGAGGGTATCGCCACAAAAGAGCATGCCGTTGCCATGGTAGGCGATGTGGCCACGAGTGTGCCCGGGCACATGGATCACCTCGAGGGCGAGGCCGTGCCAGTTGATCTGATCGCCATCTTCCAGCCACTGACCGTGGTGATCCGGCATCGGGTCAAGTTTGGGGCCATAGAGCCGGGCGTGGGGGAAGTGGGCAAGCAGGTCGGTGACGCCCCCGACATGGTCGTGATGGTGATGGGTCAGCAGGATGGCATCGAGCACCAGCCCCAATGCCTCGAGCCGCTCCAGCACGGGTGCGGCATCGCCCGGATCGACCACCAGACAGTGATTTTCGTGGCGGATCAACCAGATGTAGTTGTCATTAAAGGCTGGAACTGTGATCACTGGATACATGAGTCTGCTTCTCTTTAGGGAGGGTATCTTATATAACAGGATGGCGTTCGAAACCCCGAGTTGAGCCCTATTATGCAGGTGGCACGTACCGAACAACAAATCGAGATCCCGACCAGCTGGTCTGCATTGCCTATGGGGGACTGGGTGGCGGCCGAGATCCAGGATCGGCTCGACAACTGGTGCCCCAATCTGTTTGGGTATCATCTGCTGAAAATTGGCGCCCTGAGCGCTGAACTCTCCTGCAAACGCTCCTCCATTCGTCACCAGATCGGGGTCGCCCCCGGCGGGCGATTGCTCGACATGTATGGCGATCCCCTCGATCTGCCGGTGCGGACCGGCAGCGTCGATGCCTGCCTGCTGGCTCACTGCCTCGATTTCTCTGCCGATCCTCATCAGGTGTTGCGCGAAGCCGAAAGGGTGCTGACCGACGATGGCTGGCTGATCATCAGTGGCTATAACCCCATGAGTCTGGTCGGGATCGGTCACTGTGTGCCGTTCTTGCGGCGCAAAATGCCCTGGTCAGCACGAATGTTCACCCCGGGGCGGGTGACGGATTGGCTACATCTGCTGGGATGCGAGGTGATGTTCGACGAGCGCTTTGGTTATTCGTTTATGGGAAAACAGAGCTGGCACAGTTGGTGGCGGGAGAGTATCGGGCGGGATTATTGCAGGGCATTTGCATCGGTATATGTGATTGCGGCCCGTAAACGGCGCTTTCCACTGATCCCGGTGCGGCGGCGCTGGCAACTGCCAAAGTCCCTCGCCACACCGGGAATGGCCCGTCAGGGCTGGTAGCCGGTATCCTCGGCCAGATCCTTGCCGCAGGCGGCCTCTCTGGCCAGCTCGTCGCACCGTTCGTTCTCCGGGTGGCCGGAGTGTCCCTTCACCCAGAGCCACTCAATCTGGTGGCGACCCACTTCTGCATCCAGCTCCTTCCAGAGATCGACGTTTTTGACCGGTTGCCGGTTGGCGGTCATCCACCCTTTCTTCTTCCAGCCGATGATCCACTGGGTGATCCCCTGGCGGACATACTGGCTGTCGGTGGTGAGGCGCACCTTGCACGGTTCGTTGAGGGTGCGCAGCCCCATGATGGCGGCCATCAGCTCCATCCGGTTATTAGTGGTCAACTTGAATCCGGCGGAAATCTCTTTGCGGTGCTTGCCGTAGACCATCACGGCCCCGTAACCACCCGGGCCCGGATTGCCGAGGCAGGAGCCGTCGGTATAGACATCAATCTGTTTTAACATGAGCAATCAATCTGTTTTAACATGAGGCTTGGGGTAAACTAGCGAGTAAGTAAAGCCGAAGTTTGACATAGATTGGATCATGAACACACCCCAACTGAATCGCCAGATCATTCTGGATACTGAAACCACAGGTATGAATACGGCGGGCGGCCCTGTCTATCTGGGGCACCGCATTATCGAAATCGGCTGTGTGGAGGTGATCAACCGCAAGCTGACCGGTAACCACTATCACGTCTATATCAAGCCTGATCGTCTGGTCGACCCGGAAGCGATCCAGGTGCACGGTATCACCGACGAGTTTCTGCGTGACAAACCGTCGTTCAGCCAGATTGCCGATGAATTCCTCGAGTTCATCCGCGGCGCCGAACTGATCGCTCACAACGCACCGTTTGACGTGAGCTTCATGGACTACGAGTTCAGCAAGCTCGGACTCAACTTCAAGACGGCGGATATCTGCACCATCACAGATACCCTGGCGATGGCGCGGGATCTCTTCCCCGGCAAGCGCAACAACCTGGATGTGCTGTGCGATCGTTACGGTATCGACAACTCCCACCGTACCCTGCACGGGGCTCTGCTCGATGCGGAGATCCTGGCTGACGTCTATCTGTTGATGACCGGTGGTCAGACCAAACTGAATCTGGCCACCGAAAGCAATGAAAACGAGAGCAATCAGGACACCAGCATTCGCCGGTTGGAGAGCAACCGACCCGCCCTCAAGGTGGTGCGTGCCAGTGCCGAGGTTCAGACCCTGCACGAGGCGAGACTGGATCTGGTACAGAAAAAGGGAGGAAGTTGTCTGTGGCGGCAATGAGCAAGTGGTGTGCCGGTCTGCTGTTGTTGCTCTCGCTGGGGGCGATGGCGACCGAGGTATTTGCCCCTTCCGATATTCCGCTGCTGGATAACCGCTTTCGCATCGATTACGGGGTGAAGGAGATCACCTTCATCATCAAGCGCAAGCCGGGCACCCCGTCCGTGATCTTGGTTCGCCCCGATGGCAGCAAGCTTTACGTGGGCAAGGTCAAACCCGCAGATGTGGGTTGGCTGGCGCTGCCGGAGCATGATCTCATTACCCTGCGCAATCCCATGCCGGGCCCCTGGCAGGCGATTGGCGAGGTGGATCCCGACAATCGGGTGCGCATTCTCTCCGATATCCGGCTCGATATCGCCGCCCTGCCGATGCAGCTCTATCAGGGGGAGGTGGTCAAGCTCAAGGCGTGGTTGCTGATCAATGGTCAGCCGCCGAAAGATAAATACTATCTCTCTGATCTTGGCATGACCGTCAAGCTGCAATCGTTCAGCGATGCCGATAAGAAAGAGGTCGTGCTGGATCAAGTACTTGGCCACTATCGCGATGATGGCAAGGGGCTCGACGAAGTGCCGGGCGATGGCATCATGACGGCGGAAGTGACGCTGCATGATATTCCCGGTGGCAAGTACCGCGCCATGTTCAGCACGGGCAATCAGGTTTTTGTCCGTGCCCGTTATCAGGATGTGCTGCTTTACCCCTATCCGTTCAGCTATAACTTGTCGCCGCCTTCGGATGAGCTGGGTGCCAAGCTCTCACTGCTAATCGACCGTGATGAGCTGGATCCCGCCTCCGTGGTGGTCAAGGGGAGTGTGACCAGCAATGTGGGCGGCCTCTACGAGTTCAGCGAGACCGCCAGCGACCCCAAGCTTGATATCGATCTCTCCAACCTCAAGGAGGTCGGTCAGCATGAGGTGAAAGCAACCCTCTATGGCACCACTCGCCTCGGCCGTGAGCTGAAAATCGAGTTGCCGGTGAAAACCTTCAATGTCTTCCCGCCACCGCCGCCTCCTGTAGAGGTGGTGTCGGCCGCCGCTCAGGCCTCCAGCGCCGAGTCTACCGAAGAGCAGCCTGAAGAGGGAATGGGGTGGCTACTTTGGGTTCTGGTTGGGGGTGGGGTACTACTGGTGTTGCTGGGAGGCGCAGGTTTTGTGGTGATGCAAAAACGGCGTGCTTTTAAACGTGCGCTAGCAGCAGCTCAGGCTGAAAATCAACAAAACGGCCAACCGGCAGCCAAGCTAGATCTCAACTTGCCAGAGCAGTAGCCCAGACTCGGGAAAAACGATACACCAGAGAGAAGAAACCGCCCTCGATAAGCAGGGCGGTTTTTTTAGCTCGACCCCTTAGGATAAGGGATTGGCAGCAATCAGTGATCGCCGATATAGACATCCTTGTTCTGCTCGCGGATTTCGAGGAACTTGTCCAGATTGGCCATCATCAGCTCGACCAACTGGGGGTCGAAATGCTGCCCCTTCTCCTCTTCAATCAGGGCCAGCACCTTGTCCAGCGGCCATGCTTTCTTGTAGCAGCGATCCGAACCCAGGGCATCGAACACATCGGCCAGTGCCACGATCCGTCCTTCCAGTGGGATATCGGCCCCCTTCAAACCGCGGGGATAACCGCTGCCATTCCACTTCTCATGGTGATTGCCTGCTATGGTGGCGCCAATCTGGAACAACGCCAGATCGCTGCCGGAGAGCATATCCTGACCGAGTTGGGCATGAGTTTTCATGATCTCCCACTCTTCCGGGGTCAGCTTGCCCGGTTTGTGCAAAATGGCATCGGGAATCCCCACCTTGCCAATGTCGTGCAGTGGTGAGGCCCGTTTAACCAGCTCGCTCTGCTCTTCGCTCATCCCCAGCAGATGGCAGAAAAGCTCGGTGTAGAGCGCGACCCGTTTGACGTGTAACCCTGACTCCTTGGAGCGGGTTTCGACCAGTTCGCCGATGCGATAGATGATCTCCCGCTGGTTGTCGGCGATCACCTCGTTGAGCCGGATATTTTCCAGTGCCACTATGATGTTTTCGGTAAACAGGGTCAGCAGGCTGGTATCGATCTGACTGAGCTGGCGAGTGGTCTCGATATGAAACAACAGGTGGTGGCGCGGGTTTTGGCAGTAGAGCACCATCTGGTTGGTGTTGTAGATATTGCAGCCCCGGGTCATGGCCTGACGCAGTATCTCGGGTGCCTCTGTCAACCGCACCGGGGGATGACCTGGCAGCAGGGGCTCCAGCAGTTGATCCTTCACTTCGTAGGCATATTGTTTTACATCGTAAATCTGGGTCTCTCCCAGATGGAGCAGGGCGCTCAGCTGCTCTTGGGCGCCTTCGACAAACTGACGCAGCGCCCGTTTCTCAAAGATCCCCTTGGAGGCTTCGATGACTTTTTCCAGCCCTTGCCGGTTGCTTTCCAGGGTGCGGATATCCCGATAGGAGCGCAGGCTGGCACGCAGCAGGGTGCGCAGCTTCTGGGAGGTGAGCTCGGTTTTATCCTTGTAGTCGTTGATGTCGTAGTTGGTCACCACGTCATCTTCCGGCGCCTGGCCGGGTTGGCCGGTACGCAGCACGATGCGTACCATCTTGTTTTGCAGCTCTTCACGGACATATTTGACGACATCAAGACCGGCGTGATCGACCTCCATCACCACGTCCAGCAGCAGCAGTGCAACATCCGGGGTGGTGGCCAGCAATTTTTTTGCCTCTGCTGCCGAATAGGCATGCAGAAACTCGATGGGACGATTGTCAAACTCGAATTTGTTTAAAGTGATCTTGGTGATGCGATGCACTTCCGGTTCATCGTCAACAATCATCACCCTCCAGCCTGCTTGCTGCGCGTCGGGGAGGGAGAGCTCGTCATCATCAATAATCAGGATCTGGTCATCCATCATACAATCCTGTTTGGCATCCTGTGCTTACATTAACTGCTTCACTAAGGATAGGAAACTTATTGAGAAATAAAATTTGATCTCGAAAAACTATGGTCGAAATAGGCAAATGGAACCCTGCGTGACAGTGTTGTTGTCCGGCTGCTTTCTTCGTCCAATCATGGGACTAGCGTGCATAAGCCCGTTTCTCTGTTCGGGGGCTGATGGTAGTGATTAGTGATGTTTGAGCCGGATAGACGAGAAATAATCGCATTTGATAGTGATTCCCATTTGTGTGTAGCATAGGCAACACACTCAACGAGGAGCCTCATTGTGTCCCCATCTCTGCCTCCCAATCGTCCCCGTCTGCTGACTGTCAAAGCCATTACCCAGATCACCCCCCATTTGCGTCGTATCACCTTTGGTGGCAGCGAACTGGCTGACTATCCCTTCACCTGCGGTGGTGCCCATATCAAGGTGATGCTGGCCCAGCCCCATCAGGTAGAGCCGGTGCTGCCTGCAATGACCCCGAGCGGCCCGCGCTGGAGTGACCCGGCTGACAAGCCGGTGATCCGCACCTACACCATCCGCGCGTTTCGCCGTGATGAGCAGGAAATTGATATCGACTTCGTGCTGCACGGTGACGGCGGGCCCGCCAGCGCCTTTGCTACCCATGCCAAGCCGGGAGAGAAGATAATCCTCTCCGGGCCGGGTGGTCCCAACCCTATGCTGCAACCGGCCGATCACTACTGTCTGGTAGGGGATCTCACCGCCTTGCCCGCCATCATGGCGATGTGCGAGGTGATGCCTGCCGATGCCAGAGGGGAAATTGCGATTCTGGTGCCGGATCAGGCCGATGCTCAGCCGTTGACGCTGCCGGTCGGGGTGCGCTGTCACTGGTTTGTCGGCGAGCCCGAGTCCAGTGGCCTGCTGGAGCATGTGATTGCTCTGCCGCTGGTGCGCGATGGTGGCTTCTTCTGGCTGGGTGGGGAAGAGGCGCTGGTGCTGCCGCTGCGCCGCCATTTTCGGTCTGTGCTCGAGGTGGATCGCCAGTCGCTCTACGCCGTGCCGTACTGGCGCCGGGGCAAGAGTGAAGAGGCCTATCACCAGACTCGCCACGATGTGATGGATAATTAAGCGGATGCGAAAGAATACCTGATTCACTCTTGCAAATAAAAATGATTTGCATTTAGTATTGCGCCGTCCCGATGTCAGTCGGTACGGCGCTTTTGTTATTGATGGCTGCGAGTGGCATAGCACAACGCAGGGCCTGCCGTAATGCACTGATGTTCGGGGTGATGGGGCATGGACGACTGTTCATGCCAATGAACTCCATCACTTTGCACCGGGTCTGGCGAGGTCAGACAGGGATGTCGGTGGTGTTGGCCTTGGTTGTTTTATGTGGAGTGTTGATGATGCGTACATCATCCCGACGATTTGCAGTGCATCCGCTGGTGTTGTCCCTTTTTGCCCTGCCAGTTCTGGCCCAAGGGACTGCGCCTGTCACCGTTCATGAAACTATGGTGGTGACGGCGAGTAAAACCCGGCACAGCGAGCTGACCGCCCCGGCCAGCGTCTCTGTGGTGACTCGGGCCGAGCTCGACAAGCTCAATGTCAATGACCTCACCGGCGCTCTGAAACAGTTGCCGGGGGTCAATATCAGCCCTGCTACCAGCTACGGCCGCAGCGAGATCAAGTTGCGCGGGCTGGAGGGGGATTACACCCTGTTGCTGGTCAATGGGCGGCGTATCAGCTCCCGCGATGCTCTTACCTCCGGTTATGGCAATGATTTCGATCTCTCCGCCATCCCCATGGCGGCCATCGAGCGTATCGAAGTGATCCGTGGCCCCATCTCCTCCCTCTACGGCGCAGATGCGCTGGGTGGGGTGGTCAATGTCATCTTGCGCCAACCCGGGGAGAAGACCGAAGCGGCGGCCACCTATACCTTCAGCGACCCCACCGACGGTCACGGCGGGGATATCAACAAGGCGAGTGCCTATGTGGGCGGGGCACTGATCGACAACAAGCTGCTGGCCAACCTGGTGGTAGAAGGGAACCACCGGGACGCCTGGCAGAGCGAGCAGAGCATCAACCCCAAGGCCGATGCCATCGAGCAGCGTGAAAAGCTGGGGATCCTCTCCAACGTCAAATGGCTGATCGACGATCGTCAGGATCTGGATGTGGGGATGAACTACGCCAAAGACGATCGGGAGGCCCACTGGAACAACTACGGCCAGACGCCGCGCAATATCCAGCAGATGGAGCGACTGGGGCTCAATGCCACCCATGTCGGCCGTTGGGATCAGTTCGACAGCCGGGTCGGCTATGCCTTCGAGCAGGTTGATCTCTTTGATGACTCCGAACTGATGACGGCGCTGAGCAAGACCAGCGGCGATGTGATCCAGACCAACCACACCTTTGATGGCCAGCTGAGCGGCAATCTGGGCAGCCACCTGCTGACCAGCGGTGCCGAGTACCGCATCACCGAACTCAAGCATAATGTCAACCTCAAGGGGGGCGATGTCAGCGTCAACCAGAGCGCGCTCTATCTGCAGGATGAGTTTGGCTTTGGCGATCTGGCGTTGACCCTGAGTGGCCGAGTCGATCACCACGAGACCTATGGCACCGAGTTCAGCCCCCGCGGTTATGCCCTCTACAGCCTGACTGACAACTGGGTGGTCAAGGGCGGCATTGGCAAGGCATTCAAGGCGCCGACCATTGCCCAGTCCAACCCGGATTATGCCGTAGCCGCCTGTCGCGGTCGCTGCGCCGTGGTGGGCAACCCGGATCTGAAGCCGGAAACCGCCGTCAGCTACGAGCTGGGCACCGCCTATGATGGTTCGTTCTGGGGCGCCGGGGTTACCGTCTTCCACAACGATATCAAGGACAAGATCCAGAGCGAGGCATGGACCTCCACCTGGCGTCCGGCGGTGATGACCTATCAGAACGTCAGCAAGGCCCGCATCAAGGGGGTGGAGCTGAGCGGCTGGTTTGATATCACCGATGCCCTGACCCTCTCCAGCAACGTCACCCTGATCGACGGGGAGGACAAGACCAGCGGCAAGGATCTCTATCGGACGCCGGAGCATACCGTCAACGCCAAGCTGGAGTGGCAGGTCATCGAGAGCCTGAGTACCCAGCTCGGCTGGAACTACACCGGCAGCCAGATCCTTCCGGTTCCGCGCATGAGCGGCACCACCTATGAGACCACCGCCGGATTCCACACCCTGGATATCGGGGCAGTCTGGAACGCCACTCGGGCACTGGATCTGAAGTTCGGGCTCAACAACCTGACCAATACCAAGCGTGACTGGGTTGCCACCGAGGCCGATCAGATCCTCGACGGGCGCACTGTCTATGCCGGTGTGGCCTACAAACTGTAATGGCTGAGCGGGAGCCCGCACTGGCGGGCTTCCGTTGTTGCCACGGTATCACCTCGGATGACGGCTTTTGTGTCAACAAGATGGCATTGCAATCATAAGGAGTTAAAGGGTGTTTAGAGACCAGACCTCGCTGTTCTGGCTGGGATTGTTCCTCCTGTTCGTACTGCTTTCTCTTTCGCTCGCCACCGGTGCGGGTGTCTATGGTGCTCGCGAGGTGCTCGGCTACCTGATGGGGGATGCCCGCTGGGCTGGCGACCAGAAGCTCGCCATGGTGCTCAATACCTTGCGACTGCCGCGCACCCTCTGTGCCATGGTGGTCGGCGCCTCTTTATCTCTGGCTGCCTCCTTGTTGCAGAGCGCGACCCGCAATCCGCTGGCGGAGCCCGGCCTGCTCGGCGTCAACGCCGGGGCCGTCTTTGCGCTGGTGGTGGGGCTCACCTGGTTCGGGGTGGAGTCCGCCTACGGCTATCTGCTCTGGGCCGGACTCGGTGCGCTGCTCGGCAACGTGATTGTGCTGGGGCTTGGCATGATGATTGGCCGCTCCAACCCGCTGAAGCTCATTCTGGTCGGGGTGGCGCTCTCCGCCACCTTCGGCGGTCTCTCCAGCTTTCTGCTGCTCTCCAACAAGATGGTGCTGGAACAGTACCGCTTCTGGAACCTCGGCTCCCTGTCGGCGGCCAATCTCGATGCCATCATTGCCGTGCTGCCCTTCGTGCTGGCGGCGTTTGTCATCACCCTGCTGCTCTGTCGCCAGCTAACCCTGATGCAGATGGGGGACAGTCAGGCCCAAGCGCTGGGGATCCGCCCAAACCGGGTGCGAATTGGCGTGCTGTTGGCCGCTACCCTGTTTACCGCCAGTGCCATCGCCATCGCTGGCCCCATCGGCTTTGTCGGCTTTCTGGCCGCCTACTGTGGCCGACTGGTAGAGCCGGTGAAGCTGTCGGTGCAGGTCTGTTTCTCCGCCCTGTTCGGCATGCTGTTTCTGCTGTTGGCCGACATTCTGGCGCGCTGGCTGATCCAGCCGTTCGAGCTGCCCAACGGGGTTATTCTGGCCCTGATTGGTGCGCCAGTACTGATCGCCATTGTTCATCGCGGGGGCTTTCGTACCCTGCTGACCGTCAAGTGAGGGGCTGATGCGCACACCTACCGATATGCTCTGTCTGCGTGCCGGCAACCGCTCTTTGCTGATCCATCTGCCGAGCTGGCGCTGGCTGGCCCTGCTGGCCATGGCGCTGCTAGCGTTGGGTCTGCTGGCCCTGAGCGTTGGCGGCGGCAAGCTCGGCTTTGCCGGGGTGGTCAACACTCTGCTGGGGGAGGGGACGCGGCTTGAGCAGCTCACCCTGTTCAAGATCCGGCTGCCGCGCATCCTTGGGGTGGTGGTGGCGGGGGCGGCCATGGGGCTCTCCGGCTGTCTGGTACAAACTCTGGTGCGCAACCGGCTGGCTACTCCCGACATGGTGGGGGTCAACAATGGCGCCTCTCTGGCCATCATCGTCTTCTCCCTCTACCTGACCGTGGGCAGCTGGCCCTGGTGGGCGGCCCCCATCGGCGCCATCTTCGCGGCGCTGGTGCTCTATGCCCTCTGCCGCAAGCCAGGTGAGCAGGGCTATCTGTTCGTGGTGATCGGCATCGGCCTCTCCGAGCTGTTCGAGGCGCTCGGCCAGTTTGTGATGTCCACTCAGGCCTTGTTGCACTTGAGCTCCCTCTATCTGTGGAATATGGGCAGCTTTATCGCCGTGGGTTACAGCACCATCACCCCCATCGCTATCCTGTTGCTGCTGCTCTGCCCCTGGATCGTCTATCTCTCCCGCGCGCTGGCGGTGCTGCGCTTTGGTCCCGAGATGGCCATAGGGCTTGGCGTCAACGGCGATCGGGTACAACTGGGCATTCTGGCCCAGGCCATTCTGGTGGCAGCGCTCGGCACTGCCATCGGCGGCCCCGTGGTCTTTATCGCCATGGCGGCCCCCATTCTTGCCTCCTGGCTGGTAAAAGACCGGGTGGTGCCGCTCTGGCTGGCGGCGCTTAGCGGCGCCCTGCTGCTGCTTGCCAGCGATACCCTGGTCCGGGTGCTGGCCAGCCCCCACGAGGTGGCGACCGGTATCATGACCCGCATTCTCGGTGGCCTGTTGCTGCTGTTTCTTCTTGTTAACGATCGCCAGAGGGCTGACTGATGACGCTCACCGTAAATCGCCTCCACTTCGCCTATCAGCAGACCCCCATCCTGCGGGACATCTCTTTCAGCGTGCCGAGGGGCAAGCTGGTGGGGATCGTCGGCCCCAACGGCTGCGGCAAATCGACCCTGCTCAAGCTGCTATCCGGCCAGATGAAAGCCCAACGCGGCGAGATCCTGCTCAAAGGCAAGCCGCTTGCCAGCTACCCCATGAAGGGGTTGGCGCGGGAGCTCGCCTACCTGCCCCAGCGGCCAACCCTGCCTGCCGGCATTCTGGTGGAGCAGCTGGTGCAGTATGGCCGCCACCCCCATCAGGGCTGGTTCAATCAGTGGGGCGAGGAGGATGCCCGCATGGTGCGCAGCGCCGGCGAGCGGATGCAGCTTGAAAGCATCTGGCAGCAGAGCGCCGCGTCCCTCTCCGGCGGGCAGGCGCAGCGGGCCTGGCTTGCGATGATCCTGGCGCAGGACAGCGACATGGTGCTGCTCGACGAGCCCACCAGCGCCCTCGATATCGGCCACCAGACCGAGGTGATGGAGGCAATTCACCGCATCACTGCCGAAGGCAAAACCGTGCTGCTGGTGATCCACGATCTGGCGATGGCGGCCCGCTACTGTGACGAGTTGATCGCCATCGGCGAGGGGACCATTGCCGCCATGGGCCCGGCCCGGGAGGTGGTGACCAAGGATCTAATCGACCGGCTCTACCAGACCAGTGTCGACATTCTGCATGCCCCCGGCGACGGGGCGCCCATTATCGTGCCCCGTCGTCACGAACATGGCCGCGCCCTGCGTTCGGCGAGTTGAGTCATATGGGCCTGCTCTGTGGGCCAACCGAGTGTATCCTCGCGGCCGATTATCCGGGCCGTGCAACGAGAAGGAGTGAGATGATGAAGCGTTTTGCCGCCCTGGCAGCAGCCATCCTGATGCTGGCCGCGCCGCTGGTTCAGGCACAGGAGATGCGTGAAGTGACTGATGCGTTTGGCCAGAAGGTGCAGGTGCCAGTCCAGCCAACGCGGGTGGTGGTGCTGAGCGAGCTCGAACTCGACAGCACCCTGACCCTGGGGCTGACCCCCATCGGCGCCGTCAATGGCCGTGGTCAACCCACCTTGCCTCGCTATTTGCTGAACAAGGCGGGCATGGGGATCCAGGTGATCGGCGATCTCGACAGCCCCAATCTGGAGTCGCTGATTGCGCTGGAGCCCGATCTTATCCTGACAGGCCAGACCCGTCCCGAGCTGCTGACTTTGCTGGGGGAGATCGCGCCGACCGTGGTGACCAGCAAGTGGGGGGAGCCGTGGCAGGATAGCTTCCGCCGCACCGCTCACACCCTCAACCGCGACCAGCAAGGAGATACTTTCTTGCTGCAGTATGCCGAGCGGTTGACTCAGGCTCGCAGCAAGCTGGCCAAGCATCAGGGGGAGAGCATCAGCATAGTGCGCTGGAACCCCAAGGGGCCGAGCTTTATGTATCAGGGCACCTTTGCCAGCAGCGTAGTGGAGTCGATGGGGCTGGTACGGCCAAGCAAGCAGCAGGGTACTGGCGCACCCCACTCACCGGCGCTGAGTCTGGAGTCCCTCAACCTGCTGGATGCTGACTGGCTGGTGGTCGGTACCCTGAGCGCCAGCGGTGATGCGGTGGATGCCATGCGTCAGGCGGAGCAGACTCCGGCGTTCCAGCAGTTGCCGGTGATCAAGGCCAAGCGCTTTGGCGCCGTGGACGGGTCGCTCTGGACTTCGAGCGGCGGCCCACAGGCGGCTCTCAAGGTGATCGAGGATGTGGAGCGGTTGCTGGCAACCCGCAGCTGAACGAGCGCGTTATCTGAGGGATGAAATCTGTGCGAATGAACCACAGATAGAGTATCTATCAGTGGTTCATTAATGTGGATGTTAATTTCTTTTATTGGCTCATTCGCAAAAGAGTGCTTTCGTTTATTGATTAATGTGTGAATTGCTGCACGTTCTGGGTACGAGCCTCGCGGTATGGCTTTTGTCGCCCCCGTTTTTCCGTATGGTATGAGCGTTTATTGGGTCAAGGGTTAATTGCTGCTTGTTCCCGTTAAGTGCTTGCTACCAAAGAGGAATCTAAATGAACGAGAGTCGACGTAGAGTCACCCTGGGGCTGTTGAGTACCCCCCTGGTCGCCACCCTCACCGGCTGCAACAGCAGCAATGACAGCCAGGGGAGTGCGGCGGATTTTCGCACCACCCTGACCGACCGGCTGAGCGCCGAGCTGCACGACGAGCAGACGGCCCGCCAGCTGGCCCCCTTCATCGAGGAGGCCTGCTTCAACATGACCCCGTCCCGGGTCGCCATCGACCAGGCCCACTGCGTCATCGCCTTTGCCTTCGGCAACCGCCCCAACGCCTCGGGCAACCCGGATGAACTGGCCGAGCCCGGCCCCATGAACGAGGCTCTGGCTGCCTGCTGTGCGGCCCTCTATCGGCAAAAGCCGGTGCCCATGTACGTGCAATGGGAGATTGCCCGCTTCCTCGACTCGGCCCGCTATTCGGACATTCCAGCCCGGGATGTCATCTCCATCGAGCCTTACTGGGATAATGAAGGCAAGCTGGTCTACCTCAGCACGGACGGCGTGGTGGAGGCCATCGTCAGGGATTATGCCGGCGGAGATGCCGCCGCCCTTGGCACGGCGGCCGTTATCGGTCACCGCGACCACGTCAAGCGCTGCATCATCACCTGCCGTGCCCGCAAGGTGGCGAGCCATGCCCCGGAGGGGATCGAACTGCCCGTCTGGTACGACGAGCAATCCGATCAACCCTGGACCCGTCGCCGCGACCTCTATGTGCTGCAGGATATCTCGGTTCAGTTGATGGGGGTGGCGCAGGCCAACATAGCCCAAGCCTATCCGAACGGCTGAGGAGGCCGCTCGGCGGATGGTGCAATAACAGAAAACGGCGGGATGATCCCGCCGTTTTTTTTTGAAATGACTCTGATTACTGTTTCTGGATAGTGGTTACGGTTAGCTTGCCGTCCGGGTTCTCGGCGTGAAAGCGCACCGCATCCCCCACCTTCAGATCCTTGAGCAGGGCCGGATCGGCCACCCGAAAGACCATGGTCATCGCCGGCATCTTGAGGTTGTCGATCGCCTCGTGCTTGATGCCGACTTTGCCGCGCCCCTCATCGAGGCGGGTAATGACCCCCTTGGTCATCACCATTGCGGCCTGTTCGCTCATCTCACCCGTCTGACTCATATCGTGCCCTTCATGGTGCATCATCTCTTCGGCTTGCAGGTTGGTCTGGGTGGCAAGGCCAAGCAGCAGGGTCAGGGTCAGCGTTTTGTTGTTCATGATGGTTTCCTTATCGTTCAGTCAATATGGATCGTGAAATCGGGTTACTCGGATTGCGGGTACGCGCTCTTGCCAAGGCTGCGACTGCGCCACAGGTAGTAGGCGGCGGGCAGCACCAAGAGGGTCAGCACCAGCGCGCTCACCATGCCGCCGATCATGGGGGCGGCGATGCGCTGCATCACCTCGGATCCGGTGCCGTGGCTCCACATGATGGGCAAGAGGCCAGCGATGATGGTGACCACCGTCATCATCTTGGGGCGTAGGCGCAGGGCGGCGCCGTGGATCACCGCCCGGTGCAGACCCGCCTTGTCCGGCTTGCCACTGGCCACCAGGTCATCCCAGGCATGGTTGAGGTAGACCAGCATCAAGACGCCGGTCTCTACCGCCACCCCCGCCAGAGCGATAAAGCCCACCCCGACCGCCACCGAGAGGTTGAAGTCGAGCAGCCAGAGGGTCCAGATCCCCCCCACCACCGCCAGCGGCAAGGTGGTGAGAATGAGCAGCACCTCCTGAACGCGGCGAAACGCCAGATAGAGCAGCAGCACGATAATGGCGACCGTCAGCGGCACCACGTAGGCGAGGCGCGCCTTGGCCCGTTCCATGTACTCGTATTGGCCAGACCAGGTGAGGGCGTAGCCCGCCGGCAGCACCAGCTGCTTGCCCACCTCGGCTTTGGCCTCATCGACGAAGGAGCCGATATCGCGGCCGCGAATATCGACGTAGACCCAGCCGTTGAGCCGCGCGTTTTCACTGCGCAGCATGGGGGCTTCATCGCTGATGTAGACCCGGGCTACATCCGCCAGCGCGATGCGAGCGCCACTTGGAGTGACCACCGGCAGCAGCTCCAAGCTGGCTACAGAATCGCGATAGCTCTGGGGGTAGCGCAGGTTGATGGGATAGCGTTCGCGCCCCTCTATGGTTTGGCCCACCTCCATGCCGCCCACTGCGGTGGCGAGCACCGCCTGTACATCGGCGATGTTGAGGCCATAGCGGGCCGCTTTGAGCCGGTCGATATCCACCTTGACGTAGCGGCCACCCGCCACCCGCTCGGCGTAGACCGATGAGGCGCCCTCCACCTTGCCAACGATCTGTTCGAGCTGTTGGCCGAGTTGCTGGATCACCTTGAGATCCGGCCCCGCTATCTTGATGCCGACCGGGGTCTTGATACCGGTAGCCAGCATGTCGATGCGGGTCTTGATGGGGGGCACCCAGGCGTTGGTGAGGCCGGGGAAGCGGATGAGGGAGTCGAGCTCCTCTTTCAGCTTCTCCGGGGTCATGCCGGGGCGCCACTGATCCCGGGGCTTGAGCTGGATGCTGGTCTCCATCATCACCAGATCGGCAGGGTCGGTGGCGGTTTCGGCGCGCCCCGCCTTGCCGAACACGTTCTGCACCTCGGGTACGGTACGAATGAGCTTGTCGGTCTGCTGCAAAATCTCCCGCGCCTTGCCCACCGAGATATTGGCTGCGGTGGTGGGCATATACATGATGTCCCCCTCATCGAGCGGCGGAATGAACTCGGAGCCCAGGTACTTGAGCGGCCAGAAGCCCGCCACCGTCACCACGGCGGCGATGGCCAGGGTGGTTTTCGGGCGGGCCAAGACGGCTTTGAGCAGCGGCACATAGCCTTGGCTCAGCCAGCGGTTCAGCGGGTTGGCCTGCTCAGCCAGTACCTTGCCACGGATGAAGTAACCCATGATCACCGGCACCAGCGTGATGGCGAGCGCGGCAGCCGCCGCCATGGCATAGGTCTTGGTGTAGGCGAGGGGATGGAACATCCTCCCCTCCTGCGCCTCCAGCGCAAATACCGGCAGGAAGCTGATGGTGATGATGAGCAGGGAGAAGAAGATGGCGGGCCCCACCTCGATGCTCGCCTCGGTGATGATGCGCCAGCGGTTCTTGTCGGTGAGCGCCTCCCGCTCCATGTGTTTGTGGACGTTCTCGATCATCACGATGGCGCCATCCACCATGGCGCCGATGGCGATGGCGATGCCCCCCAGCGACATGATGTTGGCGTTGATCCCCTGCAGATGCATGACGATAAAGGCCACCAGAATGGCGATGGGCAGGGTGATGACCACCACCAGTGACGAGCGCAGGTGGAACAGGAAGGCCAGACAGACCAGCACCACTACCGCGAACTCCTCCACCAGCTTGCCGGAGAGGTTATCGATGGCGCGCTGGATAAGGTCGGAGCGATCGTAGACGGTGACCACCTCCACCCCCTCCGGCAGGCTGCTCTTCAGCTGAGCGAGCCGCGCCTTGACCCCGTCGATGGTGTGCTGGGCATTCTCGCCATAGCGCATGACGATAATGCCGCCCACCACTTCCCCTTCGCCATTGAGCTCGGCCAGGCCGCGCCGGCTCTGGGGCCCGGTGACCACATCCGCCACGTCGCCCAGCAGCAGCGGGGCGCCGCGCACATTGGTGCCGAGCGGGATCTGCTTCAGATCCTCGACGCTTTTCAGATAGCCGTTGGAGCGCACCATGTACTCCGCTTCTGCCATCTCGATGACGGAAGCGCCGGTCTCCTGGTTGCCCTGCTTGATGGCGGTCTCGATTAGGGAGAGCGGGATGCCGTAGGCGCGCAGCTTGTCCGGGTCGACCCGCACCTGATACTGGCGCACCATGCCACCCACGGTGGCGACCTCTGAGACCCCTTCCACCGTCTGCAGCTCGTACTTGAGGAACCAGTTTTGCAGAGAGGTGAGCTGGCTGAGGTCGTGCTTGCCGGTTCTGTCCACCAACGCGTACTGGTAGACCCAGCCCACCCCGGTGGCATCGGGGCCGAGCTGGGGGCGGGCGGAGGCGGGCAGGTTGGGCGCAACCTGGCTCAAATACTCCAGCACCCGGGCGCGAGCCCAGTAGAGGTCGGTGTTGTCGTCAAACAGCACATAGACGAAGGAGTCGCCGAAGAAGGAGTAGCCGCGCACCGTGGTCGCCCCCGGCACCGCCAGCATGGCGGTGGTAAGCGGGTAGGTGACCTGATCCTCCACCACCTGTGGCGCCTGGCCCGGATAGGAGGTCTTGATGATCACCTGCACATCGGAGAGATCCGGCAGGGCATCCACCGGGGTTTGTTTGACCGACCAGAGCCCCCAGGCGGTGAGCATGAGGGTCAATAGCAGCACCAGAAAGCGGTTGCCGATTGACCAGCGAATAATCGACGGGATCATGATTGAACTCCTTTCTCACCAAGTAGAGAGAGCGGAGAACGGTTGCCTGCTAGGCAGCGAATGATGGAAGGGATCATGATTTCTTCTCCATCTCGGGCATCGTCATCTGATGCTGGCTATGGTCCATGCCTTCCATCTTCTCCATCTCATCCGTTCCACGCTTGGCGTCGCCGTCAGTAGCGGGTGCCTGCTCCTGATGGATGGTGGTGATGCGGTACTCATCCCCCTCCTGCATCACCTGCAGATGGAGGGTCTGCCCCTCGACCAGCTTGCTGATGTCGACTCCTTCGGCGACGGTGAACTCCATCTCCATGGCGGGCCACTGCCACTCGGGGATGGGCTGGTGGGAGACCATCAGGGTACGTTTGGCCAGATCGATGCTTTCAACCTCGCCCTGGGTCCACACCTGGGCGGGACGTACCGCCGTCATGCGCTGGAAGTCCGAATCGATGGCCGACTCGGAGTCGAGCAGGAACTGGGCCGAGCTGACTATGTTGTCACCCGCTTCCACCCCCGCCTTGATGGCAACCTTGTCGCCAAACTGGGGGCCGAGAGTGACGGCGACCGACTTGAAGTTGCCATCCCCCAACGCCAGCACCAGCCGATCCTGACTGCCGGTGCGGATCACCGCTTCGCTCGGCACCACCAATTGCGGCTCTCCCTGCCTGGTGCGAATGCTCACCTTGGCGAACATATTGGGTTTCAAAAACTCGTCCGGGTTGGCAAAGCGCAGCCGCACCTTGAGGGTACGGGTGGTGGCATCCAGAGTCGGGTAGAGGTAATCGACCCGGCCCTGCCAGTGGCGGCCGGGGGCATAGTCGAGAACCATGGTGACCGGATCCCCCACTTTCAGCTGGGCGGCTTGACGCTCGAACACCTCTGCACTGACCCACACCTGCTTGAGGGTGCTGATGTTAAAGAGCGCCGCTGCGGGCTCCACATACTGGCCCTCGCGCACCTTGAGCTCGGAGACATAACCGCTGCTGGGGGCGTAAATGCTGATGGTTTCGCGTACCTGACGGGTGCGCTTGAGGGCTGCGATTTGATCTGCCGGTACCTGCAGGGACTTGAGCTTGCCCTCGGCAGCGCGCAGCAGCAGTGGGTTGGCCGTGTTGAGTGCCAGCAGGTATTCGTGCTGGGCGTTGACCAGATCCGGGGCGTAGAGCTCGTAAATAAGGCTCCCCTTGCTCACCTGCTGCCCCTCGCTCTTGATGGCGAGGGTGCGGATCCAGCCTGCCATGCGGGCGTTGACGGCTTCCAGCTTGTCCTCGTCATAGCCGACGTAGCCCACCGTCTCGATCTGCTGGTGGATGGGGAGCTTCTCCACCTTGGCGAGCCGTACCCCCAGGTTCTGCTGGATCTCTGGGCTGATGGTGACTGTGCCCGGTGAGCCGCCCTGTTTTTCCTCATAGACGGGGATAAAGTCCATCCCCATGTTGTCCTTGGCCGGAGCATCGCGCTTGTCGCGCGGATCCATGGGGTTGACCCAGTAGAGCGGCGTCTTCTCCTTGGCCGCGGTGCCTGTGGTGGTCTGTTTGGCGGCCCAGTAGCCGCCACCGGCGCCGAGGGCCAGCAGCAGGGCCGATACCAGCAGTTTCTGGCTCATCGCACACTCCCATTCAGTGGCAGGGGGACAAGGTTCTTGGCGGCGATAAGGCCGGTAACAGGGACAAGTGACATCATATCTCTTCTCTTGTGCAGGCCGCCGGTCGGGTGGGGGGCAAGGCATCACCCAAGGGGCTGGCGGCAAACGGGGCGCAGCTGTATCAGCGCGCACGGCTCCCTGTGAGCGGGCCGGTTTGGCTAGGGCACAGGGTCAGGCAAGGCAGCAGAAAACGGACAAGCCGAGGCTTGCCGCTGCCGCAAGAGAAGATCTTTCTAGTGTCGCAGCACCGACAACATCAGGTGTCGGCGCGGCCAGGAGGGGGGATGGGTACCGCGTGATCGCAGGAAGGGATCCCGCAACCAGTTATCAAGCAGTGCAGTTGCGAAGTTACTGCCAAGTAGCAGGGGGAAGATCAGCAGGGCGACCAATACACCCAGCAGAGCTATCGCGCCGAAGGAGAGGGCATTGATGCCGGTCTGCATCTGGCACTCATCGCCCATGGCCGACCCCTCGTCTCCCTGATGGCAGGAGAGGGCCATGGTATCGCTCGGGTGAGACATTGCGGGCATCGCATGAGAGCTCTCGCCATCCGCCATCGCCATGGATGAATCCAACATCACCATTGGCAGGGGGCTGCTTTGGGTCGTCTCGGAGGAGAGGGGAGAACCATGCCAGCTGATGCAGAGGGTCAGATTGCACACGAGCAGCAGCGCCAGCAATAGCCGGGCTAGCAGGGCAGAGGGCAATCTTGTCGCAAGCTGGGTGAGTGACAATCCGGTCATCCTTCAGGATCTGGTATCCAGACTCTAAACCTTGCTTCTGGGAGAAGGTCAAGGCGAGGGCTGGCGCTGTTGTTGCAGATAGATGTCGCTGTATTTCTCCAGCAGCTGATCTATCCACTGCCTCATGCCCGGCGCTTGCAGCATGGGTTCCAGCTGTTCGAGGGTGCCAAGATGGGGAGATTGTAGTGAAACAGAAATATAGAGCTCACCGCGCTGCAGTGGCCACTGCAGATCAGTCATTCCGCTGCTCGGGTAATTTTCGCTCAAAAACAGGCGGCCGGAAGAGCGGCCATAGGGAACGAAGTCGACCCGGTCACTGGCCAGCAGGCCAAATACCTGCTTGAGGGAGTTGACCCTGTAGATGCGGGTATTTGCTTGCAAAAAATCATCCATTTCGCTGCCAAGGCTGACGCCTATCATCATGGCTCCCCGCAGTCCGGTCAGATCCTCCCGTCGCTGCAGCAAGCGGCTGCCGGGTTGGCGCACGAACACCGCCATGTCATTGATGGCCATGGGCGTTCGGGTAAAGCGGGAGTAGTGTGCTCTCTCTTCGTTGCGCAGCGCACAGATATTGATGTCGACCTCTCCTTTCGCCACTTTCTGCTGACAGCGGGCCCAGGGGCCCACATAGGAGAGATCCACATTGAAACCCAACCGTTGATAGAGGGTACTGACTACTTCGGCACAAACGCCGATGATCTTGCCATCGCTCAGCCAGTTCCAGGGGGGATAATCGTGATGACCACAGGCGGAGAGGGTAGTGGTCGTCAAGGTCGTCGCGAGCCAGAGCTGAGCCAGCATATCCGGATCCTGTGCAAAAAAGTCTCGATGTGTGTCATTGAAGCACACCGCAGACAAAAAAATACCCCCGCACGGGCGGGGGTAGTTTGTTATCGGTGGAACGCCCGTGGAGAGCGTTACGGCTTGGCGCGCTTTTCCGACCCTTTCATGATGAGGCGGAAGAAGAGCGGGATAAAGAAGATGGCGATAAAGGTGGCCGCCAGCATGCCGCCGATGACCGGCCAGCCGAGAGCGTGACGGCTTGCGGCACCAGCGCCGCTGGAGGTGACCAGCGGCACACAGCCGAGGATGAAGGCCAGCGAGGTCATCACGATGGGACGGAAACGCAGGCGCGCCGCCTCCAGTGCCGACTCGATGAGGCTCATCCCCTCTTCGTGCTTCATCACCGCGAATTCCACAATCAGTATGGCGTTCTTGGCGGCAAGGCCCACCAGGGTCACCAGCCCGATCTGGAAGTAGACGTTGTTGGTGAGTCCTACCAGCCAGGTGGCCAGCAGGGCGCCGAACAGGGCGAACGGTACGGCTGTGATCACCGCAAACGGCAGGCTCCAGCGTTCGTACTGGGCTGCCAGGATGAGGAAGATCATCACAATACCGAAGCCGAACGCCATGCCTGCGCTACCGGCAGAGGCCTTCTCCTGATAGGCGGAACCGGTCCACTCCAGCTTGGCATCGTTGCCAAGGGTGCTGTTGGCCACCTCTTCCAGTGCGGCGATCGCCTGACCCGAACTGTAGCCGGGTGCCGGCTGTGCCATGATCTTGGCTGCCTGGAAGATGTTGAAACGCTCTACCAGCTCGGGACCAGTGGCATCACGGACCGTCACCAGGCTGCTGAGCGGGATCATCTCGCCGGTGTTGGAGCGCACGTAGACGTTGCGGATATCGCTCTTCTTAGCGCGGTAGTCCGCTTCGGACTGCAACTGTACCCGGTAGGTTCGGCCAAACTGGTTGAAGTCGTTGACATAGACCTGACCGAAGGTGGCCTGCATGGTGTCGAACACCGCATTGATCGGCAGCCCCAGCGCCTTGGCTTTCTCGCGATCCAGGTCGAGATAGACCTGCGGCACATTGGCACGGAATGTGGTTGTGACACTGGCAAACTCGGGGCGCTCCTTGGCGGCGGCGAGGAAGCGCTGTACTTCGCCCGAAAACTCCTGGGCACTGCCGGAACCCCGGTTTTGCAGGTAGCCTTCCAGTCCGCCGGTGGTGGACATTCCCTGGATGGGGGGCGGGTTGAAGGAGGCAACAAAGCCGTCAGCCAGCCCCATCAGGCTCATCCCCTGCAGAGTTTTGGCCAGCTCGAAGGAGTCCTGGCCTGTCCCCTTGCGCTCGCTCCAGTCCTTCAGGGTAATGAAGGTGAGACCGCTGTTGCTGATGATGGCGTTGGAGAGGATGTCGAAGCCCGAGAAGGTGATCACATCCTTCACATTGGGATTGGCCATGGCGAGCTTGTCGAACTGATCCGCCACTGCCTGTGTCCGGCTCATGGCGGCGGCATCCGGCAGCATGACGGCGGAGATGAGGTAGCCCTGATCTTCGTTCGGTACCAGCTCGCCCGGCACTTTCAGGAAGAGACCGTAGATGGAGAGCAGCAGTCCGGCGATGATGGCAAAAGCGACCCCCACCCGACGGTTCAGGAAGGCCACACCCCGTACATAGCCGCGGGTCAGCTGGTCAAATTTATCGTTGAACCAGACGAAGAAACGGGCCGGTTTGTGATGTCCCTCTTTCAGCAACACGGCGCACAAGGCCGGAGAGAGAGTCAGAGCCACCAGACCGGAGATGGCCACCGAGACCGCGACCGTGATGGCGAACTGCTTGTACATCACCCCAGTCATGCCACCCATAAAGGCGACCGGCAGGAACACGGCGCAAAGCACCAGCACGATGGCGACCACCGGACCTGAGACCTCCTGCATGGCGAGGATGGCAGCCTCTTTGGGCGAACATTTCTTCTCGCTCATGATCCGCTCGACGTTCTCGAGCACCACGATGGCGTCATCCACCACGATACCGATGGCGAGCACCATGCCGAACAGGGTCAGCAGGTTGATGGAGAAACCGAGCACCAGCATGCCGGCGAAGGTCCCGATGAGCGACACTGGCACCGCGATACAGGGGATCAGGGTGGCGCGGAAGTTCTGCAGGAACAGGTAGACTACCACGAACACCAGCACGATCGCCTCGAACAGGGTGTGTACCACCTCTTCGATGGAGATCTTCACAAACTCTGTGGTGTCGTAGGGGATCTGGTACTCGATATCCTGCGGAAAGCGCTCCTTGAGCCGCTCCATGGTGGTGTGCACCGCATCGGCGACTGCTACGGCGTTGGCACCGGGCTGCAGATAGGTAGCGATACCGATGGCCGGTTTGCCGTTGGCGCGGGCCACCAGATCATAATCCTTGCCCCCCAGCTCGACCCGGGCGACATCGCGGACCCGGATCTTGGAGCCATCGGGCATGGAGCGAACTATGATGTTCTGGAACTCTTTCACATCTTCAAGGCGACCCTTGGTCTGCACCGTGTAGGTGAAGTCGATGGGGGTCGAGGTGGGCTGAGCGCCGATCTTGCCTGCCGCGAACTGGGTATTCTGCTCGCGGATGGCGCTAATCACATCACTCGGGGTGAGTTCGAGCTGGGCCAGTCGATCCGGCCGCAACCAGATGCGCATCGCATAGTCGGTACCGCCAAACAGAGTGGTATCACCGATGCCGGGAATCCGCTTGAGCTCGTCGATGATGTTGAGCAGGGCATAGTTTGACAGATAGGTGGTATCAAACGAGCCGTTCGGCGACTGGAGGGTGACCACCTGCAGGATGGAGGTCGATTTCTTCTTGACCGTTACCCCCTGCTTTTTCACCTCTTCCGGCAGCTGGGCCATGGCGGCCGATACCCGGTTGTTGACGTTGATGGTGGCCTGATCCGGATCTGTGCCGATCTCGAAGTAGACGTTGAGGTTCATCTGGCCGTTGGAGGCCGAACCCGATTGCATATAGATCATCCGCTCGACGCCGTTGATCTGCTGCTCCAGCGGTGCGGCGACAGTCTGGGAGATCACCTCCGGAGTGGCCCCCGGATAGAAAGCGGTCACCGAGACCACCGGCGGGGTGATCTGGGGGTACTGCTCGATGGGAAGCGAGCGCATTGCCGCCAATCCGCCCAGCACGATAATGATGGAAATCACGCTGGCGAAGATGGGACGCTCGATAAAAAACCTGGAAAACATACGAGCTCCTTACTTGGCCGCTGAGTGGCTGACCATCTTGGCGGTGATGGCTTTCATCTCGTCGGCAGAGACAGGTTTCACCACGCTGCCGGGGCGAGCCTTCATCAAGCCTTCGACGATGTAACGGTCACCGGCATTGAGGCCGCTGTCGATCAGCACCCCCTCGGAGACCACCGGGCCCAGTTTGACCGGACGGGGGATCACCTTGTTCTCGGCATCGACCACCATCACCATGCGGTCAGCCTGGGACTGGACGATAGCGCGGGGCGGCACCACTATGGCATTCTTGCGGGTGCCCAGATCGATGGTCATACGGACAAACTGGCCGGGCAGCAGCACGCCGTCCTTGTTATCGAAGATGGCGCGGGCACGGATGGTGCCGGTCTGGGGATCGACCCGGTTGTCGGAGAAGTTGAGCTTGCCCGCTTGTGGGTAGACAGAACCATCGGCCAGGCGGATATGGGTGCGCCAGTTGGTGGCGTCCTTGGCTTCAATGGTCCCTCTCTTGACCGAGTTCTCGAAATCGAGGCGATCCTGCTCCGAGTAGGAGAAGTTGACGTAGAGCGGATCAAACTGGGTGATGGTAGTGAGCAGGCCGTTGTCGCCACTGGTGGAGATAAGGCTCCCCTCGGACTGGGAGCTCTTGCTCGCCATGCCGTTGATGGGGGCAGTGACCTTGGTATAGCTGAGGTTGAGCTCGGCCTCCTTCACCTTGGCCTGAGCGGCCTGATGGCTGGCGATGGCCGCTTCATAGTTGGCGATGGTGTCGTCATAGTCCTTGCGGCTTACCACCTGGCGCTTGAAGAGGGGAATGATGCGATCCCGATCGGCGCGAGCCTTGTTGAGCCTGGCCTGCTCCTGGGCCAGGGTGCCTTTGGCCTGCTCCAGCGCCACCTTGTAGGGCTCGGGGTCGATCAGGAACAGTTGCTGGCCGGCGGTAACCGGTTGGCCTTCTACATAAGTGCGCTTGAGCAGGATGCCACTGACCCGGGAGCGGACATCGATCTCGCGAAAACCGGCGGTTTCGCCCACCATCTCGGTGGTGAGCGGCACATCGGTCAGGGTCGCCTCGTTGACTACCACGGGCACGGCCGGCATGGTTTGCACCGTCTGGTTTGTTTCCCCGCCACAGCCGGCCAGTGCACCGGCCAGCGTCAGAGCGAGCATCCCCTGTTTGAATAATCCTGCTCTGGTGTTTGGCTCCATCATCATTTCACTCCTGTTGGCCCGATTGCGGCCATCATGCACACCTTTTTTTTCGGCTGACGTGATTAACTTCATGATTACAAATTAACTCATTGGATTATTGAAGTTTTTCAATCATAGAGCATGAACATTGAACCCAAGCTGCTTGATCGAAAAAGTTCTCTCTGTTCTTCACAACAGAAGCCGTTCTGCTGCTGGAAAATGGAGTAAAGAGTATCATATGAGAACTAGATTGCCGACAGGATAGTGCGTGCGATGACAATAGTCAGGAGGAAAAAGGGGGATAATTGTAGCGGGCGAGAGGAGCCCTCGCCCGCACTCAATCAGGCGAAGCAGGCCCAGATGGGAGCGTGGTCGGAGGGTTTCTCGATGCCGCGCAGTTCATAGTCGATACCTGTCTCGGTCACGCTGTCCTTGAGGGCGTCGGAGGCCATGATGAGGTCGATGCGCAGGCCGCGATTCTCGTCAAAGCCCTTGGATCGGTAGTCAAACCAGGAGAAACGCTCGCACTCGGTAGGGTTGGCGGCGCGGAAGGTGTCGGTGAGACCGAACCCTTTCAGCCGCTCCATCCATTCGCGCTCGATGGGCAGGAAGGAGCACTTGCCATCCCGCAGCCAGCGCTTGCGGTTCGCTTCGCCGATACCGATGTCGAGATCGGTGGGGGAGATATTCATATCCCCGATCAGCACCAGCTGGTCGTCCGGCGTGTGATGAGTTTCGAGATAGTGCTGCAGATCCTCGTAGAACTTCTGCTTGGCCGGGAACTTGGTCTCGTGATCCTGGCTTTCACCCTGCGGGAAGTAGCCGTTCATCACCTTGATGAGAGAGCCGTCTTCGCGCTCGAAGGTCGCCATGATCATCCGGCGCTGGGCCTCTTCGTCATCGGTGGGGAAGCCTTTCTCCACCTTGACCGGCTTCTGCTTGCTCATGATGGCGACCCCATAGTGGGCCTTCTGGCCGTGAAACTCCACGTGATAGCCCATGGCCTCCACATCGGCCAGCGGGAAAGCCTCGTCGTGTACCTTGATCTCCTGCAGGCCGATCACATCGGGTTGGTGCTTGTCGATGATGGCTTGCAGCTGGTGCAGGCGGGCGCGCAGGCCGTTGATATTGAAAGAGATGATCTTCATGTCCGGGATGCTCATGTCATTTTTATAAGTGGCTATTGGACTAGGAATCGGCGGTGGATGCAAGTTCGGGGCGCGGGTCAGCACCAGTGGCCGACCCGCTTGGCAGGGAGAGGCGTCAGCGGGTCATCTTTTTGACGAATACCACCACAAACAGCGCCAGCGTGAAGCTGCCGGTAAAGGCTTCGAAGGCGGCAAAGATCCTGGAGAGCCCGACCGGAGTGAAGTCGCCGTACCCCAACGTGGTGAAGGTGACCACGCTGTAGTAGAGGCATTCGAGCAGGAAGATGGCGTTCTCTTCAAGGGGCGCCTCTGGTCGATAGATAAGGTAGTTACCCGCGAAGTTGAGGCCGCAGAAGAAGTAAAAAATGCTGCAGATAAAGATGAGCAGCAGAGAGAAGAGCACCACCCTCATCGGGGCCTCGCCATAGCCGCAGAAGAGATCGACCACCCAGGAGGTAAAACGCTGGGTCGACCAGAACGGCAGTTGCAGGCGGCGCATGGTGAGCTCGTGCTGGATATAGTTGCCGGACATGGTGAAGATCCCCTGCGCCTCGGAGGCTTTGCGTAGATCCCGGTAGGTCTCTTCCGCCTCCTTGAACCAGATGCGCGCCTGTTTGGGATCCCGTTCGCGGCGCCCCTTGCGATCCTGCATCACCCGTTTGCCGGTCTGCATGTTGTCGAGCCGGGTGTTGTGCCAGCGGATGCCGAGCAGGTTGACGTCATCGAGGGTGGCGCACTGGAGGTTGGCATCACTGAGATCGGCTTTCATCAGGCTGCCGCCCTTCATGCGCAGGCCGTAGAGGTGACCACCGCGCAGGTTGGCGCGATAGAGGTTGCACTGCTCCAGCAAAAATCCCTGATCGGACTCCTTGTTGACCAGATTGAGGCCCGCCAGATTGGCCCGTGACAGCTGCAGGCCGTGGCAGAGTCCGCCAGCGCGAACGTACTGTTCAAGCGCCTCGGCGGTGTGGGCTTCCTGATGGGTATGGTGGGGATCATGCCAGTGGCAGAGATCGTGCTCGCCAGCCTCTTCACTGCAGTGGCGGCCATCGGCCACCAGATAACGACACATCGCCATCTTCGTTTCCCTCGCATTGCCGAACTGGTTTCAGCATAGGCGGGGAAAAGGGGGCACGGCGGCGTCTTAGCTGAACTGGTTGAACTCCTGGCGCAGCTTGCGAAAACGCTCCTGCTGGGCCGGGTTGAGGGGGATGCCGTCGAGCACCTCCAGGGTCTCCTTGCATTCGGCACCAAACTCCGGGCTCTTGCGGTTTTTCTGCATCAGTTGCAGCAACACCTGGATCTTGTTGAGGGCGGCACCGGTATTGGCGGGCGCGCGGCGCAGGGCCTCGCGGAAGTGACCGAGTGCCTGTTCAAGCTCCCCGGCCTGATAGGCTTTGATCCCCAGATCGTTGAGCTGCTGGTAGCGCTGACGCCGCTCCAGTACCGTCTTGTCATCCCGGGTTGCCTGAATACAGGTGGTGAGCAGCCGGTCTTCGTCCTCCGCCAGCAGGCTCTGCAGGCTCTCGGCGTACTCAAACTCGCCGAGCTGATAGAGAGCGAGGATGGTTTCGCCAAGCAGGGCGGGGGGCATGGTGGCCGGTTCGTCGAGCCAGTTCTGGTTGGCGCGATAGAGCATCTTCTTGCCCTTGAGCAGCTCGCCCAGCGCGATCTGTACCCGAGCCTGACAGATCTGCTCGAACACCGGGTAGTTGAACTCCGACATCATCAACGAATCGCGGATGCGCGACAGGGCCGAATTGACCTGCTTTTGCAGGTTGGCGATGTGGTAGCTGTCGTTGCTGTTGAGGGCGTAGAGGGTCAGGGTCTGGATATAGGCCCCCAGATAGTGGGGGGTGCGGTGAATGGAGTTGCGGGACAGGTCGATCAGCGACAGCAACACATCCTTGGCCTGGGCATAGTCGTGGCGCAGCAGGCACACCTCCGCCAGTCGGCGGGAGAGTTGCACCGACTGGGGGGAGATGTCCACCGCCCGCCTGAGCTCTTGCTGCGCCTGCTCGTCATTGCCGAGGGCGAGTTGGGATTCCGCCAGCCAGAGGTGAGCTTCCACCATCAGCGGGGTATTTTTGAGGGTCGCCTGCAGATGGCTGACCGCCTCTTCATGGAGCCCCAGAGTGTTGCACGCCTTGCCCAGCGTCAGGCGGGCCCAGCTGTTCTCCTGGCCGGCCAGCAGCTGGCGCATCAAGGCGCGAGCCTCCTGTGCTTCACCCAACTTGAGGTGGGTATCGGCCTGCAAGCAGCGGCAGTAGTTGGCAAAACGGGGCACCGCATCGGCTCGCTCGGCACAGGCGGTAATGAGAGCCTGGAAGTTGTTGTCGGCCAGGGCGGTGAATACCGGTGCCAGGGCATGACGCCGGGCGAGGGCGCGTCTGAGGCGAAACGAGAACTGCTCCTGGGAGAAGGGCTTCATCAGGTACTCGTCGGGCTCGGCCTCCAGCGCACTCAGCACCATGGCGCGGGAGCTGTCGCTGCTCACCATTATCACCACGCTCTGGGGCGGGATCAGGCTCTGGTCACGCAGACTCTCCAGCAACTGGCGGCCATTTTCGCCGACCCCCAGATCGTAATCGATGAGATAGATGTCGAAGCTGCCCTTCTGGCAGCGACGCCGTGCATCCTCGGCGGTATTGGAGTAGGTGATGTTGCTGATACCCAGATTGATCAGCATCGCCTTCATCATCACCTGAAACGAGCGCTGCTCATTGACCATCAGAATGCGTTGTGGCTTGGCAGGGCTCTTCTTTTCTGACGCGTTTTCCGGTGTCTGCATTGTTCTGGGTCGAGGCGCTACGGGTTGATGGGAGAAAGTGTGCCACCAAAGCGTGTCAAGTGGCAATCAATGTGCTTTTGTCACGCAACTTTCAGTTTCCATGTCACACTCTGTGCCTGGTGGCCAGGGCGATGTGGTTGATCCATATCAAATAAAGCTCAGATGGGGTGGCAGCACGCGGCACACTTTTTAGACTGATAGAGGGGGCAAAGACAAGCCTCGGTCACATATAGGCCCCATCAGGCAGGTATCAGGGCCTGCCTCTGTCAGTCCATGAATCACGGAGGGATCAGAGATGAGTTTGCTACCAAGCCGTACCAGTCTGTTCGATGACCTGTTTCGCGATATGGCGTCCGGCTTCTATATTCGCCCCTTGCACGGGGACCCCTTGCCGAGCCAGATCAGGCTGGATTTGAAGGAGAGTGATGGTAACTATGTGCTGCAAGCCGAGTTGCCGGGGGTTGCCAAAGAGGACATCCATGTGGATATCCATGGTAAACAGGTGACGCTGAAAGCGGAGATCCGCCAGTTTGACAGCCAGAACAAGGATGAGCGAACACTGCGCAGTGAACGCTATTTTGGCAGTGTTTCACGCACTCTGGAGTTGCCGGTCGAGGTGGCGCTGGACAAGGTCAGCGCCAGGTTCGAGAACGGTATCCTCACGTTGCAACTGCCCAAGCAGGTGGAAACGCCAGCCCCTCACCGGGTGACCATCGAATAGCCCGTGACAAGTTCATCATCAACCGTAATGAGAAGGCCCCGTTATCGGGGCCTTCTGTTTATCAGTGCTTTTCTGTCGGTTGCTTCGCCAGATAGTGGGCGAATTGGGGCGTGTACTTGGCCTTGAACCCCTGTTCGGTCTTGATGATGAGATAGACCGCCAGCTTGTGCTGTTTGGCAAATGCCATCCCCGCTTCGGGCCCCATCACCATCAGCGCGGTATCGAGGGCGTCAGCCTCAAGCGCGGTCGGGGTGATCACGCTGGCGGAGACCAGCTTGTGGGTGACCGGCTGGCCGGTGGCGGGATCTATGATATGGGAGTAACGCTGGCCATCCAGCTCGTAGTAGTTGCGATAGCTGCCTGCGGTGCTGAGCGCCATACCGTTGGGGATGACGATATCGGAAAACGCTCCCGGCTGATCGGAAGGTTCGACGATGGCCACTCTCCACGGTGAACCCTTGCTGTTGTGGCCCTTGCTGCGCACTGCACCGGCCACTTCGATCAGGTAGTTGTGTACCCCCTTGCTCTCGAGCAGGGCAGCGATTTCATCCGATGCCGCCCCTTCGCCCAGAGTGGATAGGTCGAGATAGAGAGCCGGGATCGTTTTTTCGAGCAGGAAGTGATCCCCTTGCGGGGTCAGGGTCAGCTTGTCGATGCCCACCTTGTGGCGGGCGGCGGCGATGGCCGCCTCATCGGGTCGCTTGACCGGCCGTTTGTCCGGGCCAAAGCCCCATAGATTGACCAGAGGCCCCACGGTCACATCCAGCTTGCCGTTGGTCAGTTTACCGGCATCCATCCCCTGCTGGACTATGATGGCCATGGCGGGCGGGATGGCGAACGGGGTATTGGCGGGCCCCTGATTGAAACGGGAGATGAGCGAGCCCGGATCGTAGGTGGAGATCTCCTTGTTCATCCGGGCCAGCAGGCTCTCTACGTCGCTTTTGAGGGCGGGCTCCCCACCGGGGTAGCTATCGCTCAGGGTCACCACATAGTAGGTGCCCATGGTCTTGCCCTGAATACGGGTCTGGGCTGGCGGGGTGGGCTGGCAGCCGGCCAGCGCCAGCAGCAGGGTCAGCAGCAGGCCGCGCAGGGCCGCCACGGGGGTTATCGCAATCATCCGGCGCTCTCATCTGGAGAAGGTTCATATCGGGGCGCTAGCTTAGCCAAGGGGCGCCCGCCGGGCGAGCCCTGATGGGGGCAATCGGAGGGAAAAGGGCAGAAAAAATTAAACATTTTTGAACCTGTGGCTGGAGCAGGTCGTATCGTCCATCCGTGAGGGAGATAGTGGCGAGTAGAGCACCGTCTGGTGACCTAGCCCGCAGCTTTGGCCAAAACCCATCGCCGATTGAAAACAATTGAGTAAAATGAAGGTCGATTTAGACGGCATCTTTGCGAAGCGTTCACCGCATCCGCCAAGTCGTTGCCATCCATTGCCAATCAAAGGAGAAGATGATGAAAAAGGCGATTACCCTGCTGTTTCTGAGTACTCTGGCTGCCCCGGTTCTGGCGGATGAGTGTGCACTGGTCATCGAAGGCAATGATGCCATGCAGTACAACCTCAAAGAGATGAGCGTGCCGGCCACCTGCAAGGAGGTGACGGTCACCCTGAACCATACCGGCAAGCTGCCTGTGACCGCCATGGGTCACAACTGGGTGCTGGCCAGCACCGCCGACTATCAGACCGTGGCGACTGCCGGGATGAGCGCCGGGGCCGAGAACGGCTATCTGCCCAAAGATGATCCCCGTGTACTGGCTCACACCAAGCTGATCGGCGGCGGCGAGAGCAGCAGCGTCACTTTCAAGACCGACGGTCTGGCGGGCAAGGATCTCACCTTCTTCTGCTCCTTCCCCGGCCACTTCGCCATGATGAAGGGCTCCTTCAAGGTCAACTAAGGTGCTGACTGGCACAAGCCGGTTGCCTCAATAGCAAAAGCCGGGATTTCCCGGCTTTTTCATCTCTGCTGTTTGTGTGTGGCGTGGCATGACTGCACACCGCCGACTTTTGCGCTATTTGGCCTGCAGGGTAAAGAAGGCGATGGCGGTCTTCTTCTGGCATTCGAAGTGAATGCTCTCTTCCCCGGTCACCACCAGCGTTTCGTTGATGGCCACCTCTTTGCCCTGCACTGCCAGCTGGCCGCTCAGCAGGTGACAGAGGTAGGTTTTCTCTGGCTCGAGGGTAAGGGTCAGCGGGAAGGGGAGGTTCAGCACCCGCACGTTGGCTCTGATGCGATCCGGGTGGTAGATAAGCCCGAGATCGGTCACCTCTTTTTTCAGCAACTCGCAGTGGGTCTCCTCATCGCCGCTAAAGTGCGCCGCCTCGAAGGTGGCGTAGGGGTGGCCGTTGAGCACAAAGCCTGCTCCGCTCACCGGCAGCAAAATGCGCTGATAGCCGGGAAAGGGGGAGAAGGGGCCCGCGCTCTTGATGGGGGCCGAGCTCAGTCGATAGTCAAAGTCGAGTTTGGCAAGGCTGCTCCCCTTGGGGGAGATGAGGATCTGGCTGGTAGTGCCCTGCTGGTTTTTCCAGGGCATCTTCTGGTGGTCTGACTCTTTAATCAGGGAGATCACGGGCACTTCCTCACGATGAAAAAACGCAGGGAGCCGGGGACATCAGCCCCGGCTCCCTGATAGAGAGTGGCGATGGTAAAGGCGATCAGCCCTGACCATCCAGTGCTGCCAGCCGCGCTTCCATGGCGGCGAGACGGCTCTTGAGATCGCTCACTTCCAGCTCCAGCTCGCTCAGACGATCGGCGGCAGGGGAGGCATAGGCCGCGGCGGGAGCGGCATCCATCATCGGCTGAATATCCACCTCCCCGCTAAACAGGTGGGCGTAGCGGGATTCGCGCTTGCCCGGTTCGCGCGGCAGCTTGACCACGTAGGGGCCACGCTCGATGAGCTGGGTCAGTACCGCATCTACCTCGGTGACATCATCGAAACTGCAGAGGCGGTTGGTGCGCGAGCGCAGCTCCCCCGGGGTTTGCGGGCCGCGCAGCAGCAGTTCGCATACGATGCCGAGCTCCTGGGCACTGAATTTCAGCTCGCCAAATTCGGTGTTGCAGAACCTGTGCTGGTAGCGGGGCACCCGGGCGTTGAAGCCTGCAGTGTTGACCACCAGCCGCTTGCGGATCAGCTCGTCTACCACGGCGCGGATATCGAGCTCGGAGAGCTCCAGCACCGGCTCGCGGTTGCTCTTCTGGTTGCAAGCGTTGACCAGTGCATTAAGGGAGAGGGGATATTGATCCGGGGTGCAGATCTCTTTTTCAATCAGACAGCCGATGACGCGGGCTTCCAGTGGGCCAAGTACTAACTCCATTTCCTACTCCCTTCCAAATCGAGACATCAAGAGCACCTATCTTAGTCATGGTCCGCGCCGCGTCTAGCGTTGCGCGCCATTTTTGCGAGCTGATCAGGGCGTTGGCGAAAGGCTCGCCAACGCTACAGACCTCTGCTTTTTATCGCTGCCCCTGATAGAAGCGCGCCTTATTGGCATACATGGCGTCGTCAGCCACCCGGCTCAGCTCCGCCAGCGGGGTCTGGTCGCTGCTGCTCCAGCCGATGGCAAAACGCAGCGGGAAGCTGTGCTCCCCATGCTGCACGATGGCGTGCTGCTGGCTTGCCTCCAACCTGCCTGCCAGCAGCTGACTGGCGAGGTGATCCGCCTCCGCCAGCAGCACGAACTCGTCGCCGCCGATGCGGAAAATCTTCTCATCCTGACGGCACAACGTGCGCAGCTGGCGAGCCATCTGGATCAGCAGGGCGTCGCCTGCCTCGTGCCCATACTGGTCGTTGGTACGCTTTAGGCCGTTGAGATCGAGCATGAAGAGGGCGAGGTGACGCTCGGGATGGCGTGCCAGCACCGCCTGATAGTGATGGAAAGCCTCTTCGAACGCCTGCCGGTTGGGCAGCCCGGTGAGGTTGTCGGTGCGGGCGACCCGCGCCAGCTCGTCGGTGAAGAGGCGCCCCTCGATGCCCACCGCCAACTGCTTGGCAAACAGCCGCAAGATGGCCCGGTCTTCGGACTCCAGCCCTTCTGCGCTCACCATCAGATAACCAAACAGCACGCCGCTCTGGCTACCGGGCAGGGTCATGATCTTCCAGAGAGCGTCATCCCACTGGCATTCGGAGTGTTTGACCTCTTCATCCATCAGTTGAGCCAGTTTCTCCTGCAAGGCATCCCGCAAGGGGGCATCGACCCCCTGGGTCAGGGAGTAGTGGGGCTGCCCGTCTCGGCGGATCACCAGTCCCCAGCGGTGGCCAGGATAGAGCTGCGAGAGTTGCAGCAGGGCGGAGCTGGCCAGCTCGGCAATATCGATATCCAACTGCTGGTGCAGACCGAACTGCAACCAGGATTGCAGGATATGGCGGCTGCGCTCCTCCCGGCTCAGGGCCGAGCGCAGAGCGGTCGTTTGCGAGGCAACCTCTTGCTCCAGTTCGTCGTTGAAGCCGAGCAGCCGCTGGTTGAAGGCCTCTTTCTCGCTATTGGCCTGCTGCAGCTGTTCATTTTGCTGATAGAGCGCCCGCACCTGATCCGAGATGGTGCTGGCCATCTCTTGCAGCAGCTGGCGCACCTCGTCGTACTCCACAAAGCGCAGCGGCGCCTGCCGTTGCTGGTAATTGCCCTTGCCATAGCTGCGCACCAGCGCGGCCAGCGAGCGCAGCGGTCGGGTGAGCCAGCGGGTGAGCCAGACGCAGCCGATGGCCACCAGCAGCAACATGACGGCGATGCTGACGGTCAGCAGCTGTTGGGATTTATTGAGCTCGCTGACCCTGTCATTGCTGTAGCTGTAGAGGGTGATGGTGGGGGTGATCTCCTGCTCCAGCTGGGGCCAGCCGATGGTCAAGAGCTGCGCCATCTGGCTGGGGACCCGGTCATCCATGTCTCTGGTGTTGTCATGTGAGCCCTCGTAGAGAGGGGTATCTCCTTGTGAAATGACCAGATACTCGCTCCCCTTGAGATAGGGTTCCAGCAGCTGGGCCATCTGTCGCCAGGGGAGGATAGCCATCACGAAGCCGGAAGGGGTCTGCATCACGCCAGCACGCTGGTGATTGCGATAGATGGGGGCCACCAGCGCCAGTCCGTCGCTGCGGTCCTGCTCCATATCGCCGATCAGCAGGGGATCATCCACAGGCATCAGCAGATGTTTACCCTGTTTGGCTTCCCGCGTCTTGCTCCAGGCCATCAGCTGTGGCATCAGGTTGCTCGATTCAAGGTGGGAGGCCCGGCCGTTGATGTACTCCACTACCCGACCCTGATCATCGATCAGGTAGGCCGAGGTCAGTAAACTGTTGGACTTGATGAAGGTAGCCAGCGCCAGCCGGGCATGACTGGAGAAGAGAAAATTCTCGAGTGCCTGATTGAGCACCCGGTCGTTGCTGAGTTGCTGAAGCTGGGTGCCGATCAGCTCGCTGCGAAAGCGAGCCTCACGGGTCATGCTGGTGAGGGCCCGTTCCAGCTGGGATTGTTCGCTCTGGGCAATGATCTGGTGCTGACGAGCCAGCAATATGCCGCTCACCAGCAGCGCAGGCAGCAGGGCAACGGTGAACAGGATGACGATGAGCGTGGGGCCGAGACGAAAGGTACGGTGGCTCATTTTGACTTGACCTGCCGGTATTGCTGATCAGCCAGTTGCTGCATGTAACGGGCCGCATCAGCAGCACTGCTTCCCTCCTTGAAACGCTCGAACCCCTTGTCCATCGCCTGCCAGGCAATGGACATGGCGCTGTCGGAAGGCATGGGAGTACTGAGGGTAAACTGTTCCAGCAGCACCTTTTCGTGCGGGGCGGGGTGTTGGTTGATGGCGGCAAAAGCCCGCTGATTGATTGGCAACAGCGCTCCCTGCCGATAGATCAATTGCTGATTATCGTCCCGCTGGATGAAGGCCATCAGGGCTTTGATGACGGCCTGCCGCTCTTCATCTGCCATTGCCCAACGAGAAACACTGAGAACGTAGGCTCCGCTCATGGAGTGCATCGGGCGATCTTCCCAGTGAGGCAGCAGGGCCACCCCAAGCCGTTCACCCATGTTTTTCACCAGGTCATTGAAAGCCCAGTCCCCATTGACCAGATAGGCACTCTTGCCCTCGTTGAAGCGGGCCAGGGCGGTATCATAGTCGCAGTCGGGATCGCCCCACTGCTCTCTGGCGACAGTACGGTATGCTTCCAGTGCCTGAACCATGGCCAGGGTGTCGAGAGTGATGCGCCCTTCGGTCACCGGCGAGCCACCAAAGGTAAGCAGAAACGCCGCAAAGTAGTACATGTCGTGATAGGGCCAGCTGACGGGGGAGACCCCTTGTGCAAGCAAGGGGGGAGTAATGGCGTTCAGCTCTTGCCAGCGGGTGATTGGGGTTGAGACAAGTGTCTTGTTGTAAAACAGCATCAGATGGTTGCCCTGCATCATGGGCATGCCCCAGCGCTGCCGGTCGAGGGTGACATAACGCAGGGCGCTGGCCATCAGCGCGGGGGAAAACCACTCGGCCGGGATGGGGGCGAGGGTCATCTGGCGATAGAGGCCGATAAAATCGGAGGGGATCAGCATCAGGTCGGGCAGCCCCCTTGCCTGAGCCGCCAGCAGGATATCTGCCTTGATCTTGCCCGGCTCGATCTGGGTGACGTGAACCTTGTGATTGCCTTCCTGATTGAAGCGGGTGACCACGTCGTCGATCACATACCCGGCCTGCTGGGAGTGCCACAACTCCAGCACTGGCTCCTGGGCCCGCAGTGGCTGAATGCCAGAGAAGATGCAAAGCAGCAAAAGATGATAAAAAACGCGATCTATGGTCATGTTACCATCACATCTGTACCTTGGATCAGAAATGAAAAATGTAACAAACAACCGCTACTGCCGGTAGTGTGGTGGATCAACTAATTGAGTTAAGAGACAAAAAGCCCGGCGCTTGGGCCGGGCTGAGGGATAAATTGCTTATCCGGATTATCTTCGAGGCATCTATTGTGGATGTTGCTTGAGGATGTCGTATATCTCCTCTTTCAGTTTGAGTTTCTGTTTTTTCAGATCCCTCACCTCGGCGCTATAGTCGCTGGCGTGATGTTTTTCCAGCTTTCTAATCTCCGCATCCAGGTCGTTGTGCAAGTCAAACTTCTTCTGGAAATGGACATCACTGCTCTTCAGTTTCGAGATAAGTTCTCTGTACTCTGGGAACATGTAATGGAGCCTCCTTGGTTTCGTTTGATTGTGCCTTAGAGACCAAACTACCCCTTACCCCCCCAGATAAATGTGATCCGGATCCAATTCGGCAACAATGGTTTGCTGCATAAAGAGTATGTTTTTTAACTTGTTGAATCAAAAGCAGATCAGACATTCATTAGTCAGAGGGAGAGGGAAAAACTGTAATCCAGATCACAGTTGTGACGGCGGGATGATGGCCGTTAGCCGGTAAACGGCAGCAAAAAAGGGGCATAGAGCCCCTTCATGTAACCGGTATGGCGTTTACTCTTTTTTCTTTTTCTTCTCGGGCAGCGGCTTACCGTCGCGGTGGATCACCTTGCCCGCTTCAAAGCCAATCTGGGCCGCCAGCTCCTCCAGATCCGCCGACTTGGCCTGATCACCGATGGCGTAGCGATAGTTGGCGATGGAGAGTTTGTCAGCCACCGGCGTGCCCGGGACGATAGGCTCGCGCCAGCCCTGGCCGATGTGGGCCACCAGGGTGCCGTTCATCAACAGCTCGCCGACGATCTCCTGGGTCGGATTGCCCTTGCCGTAGGTGAGACCCTGCGGGTGCTTCTTGCCGACCAGCGGCTCGTTGCTGGCGGGGATCAGCTTGGTGCGGATCAGCCACTTGGGCTTCTTGGTGTTGCCCACCGCCTTGCCGGTCTGGTACTCGTTGATCTTGATGGTCTTGATCATCTGGGCCATGAAGTCCTTGGTCAGCGCCTTCTGGGCGTCGCTGGTTTCATCGATGGCGATGGGGGCCACATACCAGGTCTGAGTGGCTTGAGCCTTGGGAGCGGCAGGGGCAGTTTGTGCCATGGCCAGGGGGCTGAGCAGGATGGCAGCCAGCAAGAGTCCTATCTTCTTCATTGTGATTCCGCTTTTGTTTCAACAAGAATTTTGTTTTGCCAGCGACGACTGCGCCAGCGCCAGAACATAGCCAGACCGCGCACCCACTCGTCGCAGGCCAGCGCCAGCCAGATACCGACCAGTCCATAACCCTGCATGATACCGAGGAAATACGAGAGTGGCACGGCAATTCCCCACATGGAGAGCAACGCCATGTAGAGGGGGAAACGGGCATCCCCGGTGGCCCGCAGGGCGTTGATCACCACCAGATTGAAGGTGCGCCCGGGCTCGAGGATAAGGCTGATAAGAAACAGTTGCGCCACCTGGGTGATGATGTCGGCATCATCGGTAAAGAGGCTGATGATGGTGCGGCCATTGAGGGCCGCCGCCACGGCGATGACGCAGGTGACCGCCAGCCCGAGCTTGAGGCTCTTGAGTAGTTGCTGATAGGCGCGATCGAACTGTCTGGCACCCGCCAGATGGCCGATGATGATCTCGTTGCCAAGGCCGATGGAGAGGCCAAACAGCAGGATAAACAGGCAGATCTGGAAGAAGTAGGATTGGGTCGCCAGCGCCTTGTCCCCCAGCAGTCCGACAAAGGCTGTCACCACCATAAACTGCAGCATCCAGGAGAGGTTCTCCCCCGCCGCCGGCAGTCCGATATGGAGCACCTTGCCCAGCATCTCCCGGCTGGGGTGGACGATATCACGCACCACCAGTCGAATGCCGGTCTTGCGGGCTACCAGCCACACCAGCAGCACCACGCCGATCAGGCGGCCCGCGACCGTGCTGATGGCGACACCGGCGACGCCAAGCTGGGGCAGGCCGAACCAGCCGTAGAGCAGCAACAGGTTGCCGACGAAGGTGATGAGGTTGACGATGAGGGTCACATACATCGCCTGACGGGTGTGGCCGTGAGCGCGCAGGGTCGCCGCCAGACAGAGGGCTGCGGCCTCCGGTAACAGGCAGAGACCGATGATTTGCAAGTAAAGCGTCCCGTCGCTCATCAGGTTGGTAGGCAGGTTCATCAGCGCCAGCATGGTGCTGGCCCCCGCCATCACACCGATGGCGGCCACCAGACCGATCAGCAGGTTGAAGCCGATGGCGGTGTGGATCACCACCCGACTCTTCTCCCGATCGCCGGCCCCCAGATACTGGGTGATCACCACGCTGGTGCCGATGCTGACGAAGCTGAACAATGTGATGGCGAGATCGAACACCTGATTGCCGACCGCCAGCGCGGCCACTCCCTGATAGGAGACGTGACCTACCATGAAGGTATTGAGGGCACCGGTCAGAAAGTGCAGGGCGAGATCGATAAAGAGCGGCCAGGTCAGCGCAAAGAGGGTGCCCGGGCCTGCGTGGGATTGAGATTGCATGGCATGTCCAACAGCTGGGAGGGTACGGGGAAGTGCCCCCTGGGGGCGCATTTAACACCAAGGCCCTGGCCGGTGCAATCCTTGTGCAGGATTGCACCGGCCAGGGGAGCAGGCCAAGGGGTCAGGCAGGCGTGGCGCCCGCCTCCTGTTCGCTTGGCAGGGTGAGGCGCGCCGAGTCGGGCAGGGCATCATCCTGCGGCCAGTTGGAGCGGATGGCATCAGTGGTGCTCTCCACCACCGCATCATCCTTGAACACCGGCTCGCGGTAGCAGCGGGTCAGGCGCAGCGCCTGATACATGTCGGGGCAGAGGATGATCCCTTCATCGCCCACCCGCACGCCCGCCTGCTTTAGCCAGTGGGTCATCTGGCCGTGGCGACCCGCCATCACCATATGGATGCCGCGCCGTTTCAGCTCTTTGTGCAGCTCTCCCACCATGCTCATCACGCTGATGTCCTGATGGGTGAAGCAGGCGACCGCATCGATCACCAGACACTTGGGGGCTCGGGGATCCTGTACCAGCAGGGCCATTACCCGGCGCTTGAAGTAGGGGGCGTTGAAGTAGGTCAGCGGCGAGTTGAAGCGATAGACCAGAATACCCGGGATCGCCTTGGCCTGTTCGTTGTCCCCCAGGGTACGTACTACCCCCTCGTCATCCATGCCGAGCAGCTGGTCGGTGGGGCGCATCACATTGCGCAGGAACTGGAATAAGCCGAGCAACACGGCGAGGGTGATCCCCGGGATCACTCCCATGGTGAGCACGCTGATAAAGGTGACCAGCGCCAACCAGAAGGCGGAGCGGTCGGAGTGGCGCAGCGCCCACAGTCCGCGAAAATCGGTGAGCGACAGAGAGGCCATCACCAGCACCACCCCGAGGGCTGCAGTGGGTATATATTTGAGCGGCGCCGTCAGATAGAAGGTGATGAGGGCGATCACCGCCGCAGCGATGATGGAGACCAGCTGGCTCTTGCCGCCGTTGGCGTCGTTGACCGCGGTGCGTGAATCCGCGCCGCTGATGGCGAAACCCTGGGAGACCGCCGAGGCGAGGTTGGCCATGCCGAGGGCTCGGAACTCCTTGTCCGCGTCGATTTCGTAACCGTTTTTGGCTGCGAAGCTGCGAGCGGTCAGCATCATGGAGACGAAGCTCACCATGGCCAGGTTAAGGGCGGGCAGCACCAGCTCCCGCATCAGACCGGGGGGAAATTCCGGCATCTGGAACGCGGGCAGGCCGGAGCCCACCGTCCCCAGGGTGGCGATATCAAATTGGCCGAGATTAAAGCCCCACACCAGCGCAGCGGTCACCACCATGGCCACCATGGAGGAGGGCCATGCCGGTTTGTAGCGCTTGGCCAGCAGCAGGGTGAGCAGGGCTACCAGACTCATGGCCAGGGTCGGCAGATGGGTCTGGGTGATATAGGTGGCCCCGCTGGCGATCCGCTCGATGAGGTAACGTTCGCTGAAGGTGAAGCCGAAGATCTTGGAGAGCTGGCCCACCATGATGGTGATAGCCACACCATTGAGCAGCCCCATCAGGATGGGGCGGGAGAGAAAGTCCGCCAGCACTCCCAGCTTGAAGCGGCTGGCAATCAGGCACCAGAAGCCGGTCATGGCGGTCATGGTCATCACCAGTTGCCAGTGACGGGTTGGGTCGCCTGCGGCCAGCGGCGTCACCACGGCGGCGATGACCGCACAGGTGGCGGCATCGGGGCCGACAATCAGCTGGCGGGAGGTACCAAACAGGGCGTAGACCAGCATGGGCAGGATGCAGGAGTAGAGACCGACGATGGCACCTACCCCGGCAAGCTCGGCATAGGCGATGGCGACGGGCAGCGCCACTGCCGCCACCGAGAGTCCGGCGCGAAGATCTGGCATCAACCAGGCGCGCTGGTAATGCAGCAGGGCGGCGAGGCCCGGTAGCCAGCGTTCGAGAGAGAAGAAGTCGCGCATTATTTAACCCATTGAGTTACAACCAGCTTTTCCCCTAGTGTGCCCAAGGTTATCGAAAGATTGCAATCAGGTTATGGCCAGTTTACCTGAAGGTCAGGCCAGATAGCCTGCCAGCGTTTCTCCTTGATGCGCTGGGTAAAAATCTGTTTGTCCTGACGACATCTGGGGTTGGCACTCACTTGCAGCGACCAGTTGATGGTAAAGCCGTAGGGGGCAAGCCACTCGAACTCGCCATCTCGGGTGAGGCGCACGCCGATGCAGGTGGGCACTTCGACCCAGTGGCTCAGCGCCTCAAGGCTGCTGGCAAACGGCGTTACCAGTTGCCGCGTGTGCATGCGGGCCTGATTGCGCACTTCCCACTGCTGATCCGGCAGCCGCTTTGCCAGCCAGGCTTCATGCGCCGTCTCGGCCAGCCCTTGCGGATCGGTTTTGTCGAGATAGATAAGGTCGATATCGTTGAGCGGGGTGGGCTCCGCCTTGTGGTGAAGGTGATCCCAGATGAGGTTGCGGATAAAGCCTGCTCCCAGCGCCCAGTCGGGCAGATTGAGCTCGGCCGCGGCTTGCAGGCAGGCCATCCGCTGCGGATCGGCCCGCAGCAGGGCTTCTGTTTTGGCTTGGAATTGCTGTTCGAGGGCGGAGTTCAGAGGTTCAGTTGTTGGCATTGCGGCGTAACCAGACATCAATGTAGCGGCAGCTCGGCACTATAGTGAGCCCCTCCGCCTGAGTCCAGTTGAAGAAGGCACGCGCCAGCTGATCGGCAATCCCCTGCACCCGCAGCTCGGGCGGCACGAAGGTGCTGTAGGCGTCGATGGTCTTGGCATCGAGCCGCCGGTAGCGCAGTCTCGACTCTTTCCCCTCCACCATACAGATGAACTGCTGCTGGTTGGCCTGATGGATGATGTCGCTCATGGTGGGCACCTCTGGCATAAAGTTGGGTCTCTCGGCACAACATAACTGTTAGCCAAGGTATAGAACAGATAATGAGAGCCCGTGGTCAATATCATCCCCCTTTGACAGAGGGCGCATCGATATCGCGATGTAGATCAAGGTGCCCGATGGTGAGTCGGGCACCGCGTTAGTGTCAGCACAAGAGTGTTGGCAAAGGGGAGGGATCAGACCCAGGCTCGCTCCAGCAGAGTGAGTAACTGCTCACGGTCGGCATCCTTGCGATTGAACAGCAGGGCACCGTCGTTGATCGCCAGATCGCGGATCTCGGTCAGTAGCGAGCGATCGCTTACCCCAGCCTCGCTCATGGTGCGCGGCAGCTTGACCGCTTGCCACAAGGTGTCGCGCAGGGTGCGAATGGCTGTGATGGTCGCCTCCGCCCGCTGATGGGCCGGGGTGGCCGCAAAGCGCTCTGCCCCCACCAGCGGCAACAGCAGCCGGGCCAGCTCGCTATCCACCTCGGGGCGGTTGTAGTCGAGCACGGTGGGCAAAAAGAGGTTCATGCACAGCCCGTGGGGCAGATGGCAGCGGGCTCCCAGACTGTGGCCGAGGGCGTGCACCAGCCCCACCATGGAGTTGGAAAAAGCCATGCCAGCCAGCGTTGAGCCTTCCGCCAGTTGCAGTCGCAGCTGTTTGTTTTGCGGGTCGTGGATGATTTGCGGCAGGGCGCTGGCGATCTTCTCCACTGCCATCAGGGCCAACGCATCGCTCACCGGGTTCTTGGCGGTACCTATAAAGGCCTCGATGGCGTGGGTCATGGCGTCCATGGCGGTGGCGGCGGTGATATTGAGGGGCAGTCCCTGGGTCAGGCGCGGGTCGAGCACCGCCAGCTGGGGCAGCAGGAAGGGGGAGGTGAAGGGCACCTTGCGCCCGCTCGCCTCATCCTTGATCACTGCAACCAATGTCACTTCTGATCCTGTGCCCGCCGTGGTGGGCACCACCGCCAGTGGCTTGAGGGGACGGGTCAGACAGCCAGCGCCCGAGTAGTCGAGCAGATGCTCCCCCCCCATGGAAGTGAGAATGTTGACTGCCTTGGCGGTGTCGATGACCGAGCCGCCCCCCAGCGCCACCAGACTGTCGCAGTCGAGCTCGCGATAGCGTTTGGCGATCCGCTCCACCACGGCGGTGGAAGAGTCGGCCGGGATCTCGTCCCAGATGGCAGCGACCGGCAGCTCTCCTTCGGCCAGCACATTGGCCAGCAGGGTGGCAAGGCCGGTGGCATTGACCCCCTTGTCGGTCAGCAGCAGCGGGCGACGGGCACCCAGGCTGGTCAGCTCGCTGGCCAGCTGCTCCAGCGCCTGTTCACCGGCCAGCAGTTTGACCGGGCAGAAGAAATCGTAATAGCGGCTCATTTCAAGGCTCCTTGCGCGTTAGCCGGTCACCAGACCCAGATAGATGTTGCAGGCCCGGCCGATCTTGTTGGTCGGGGCGGGATAGTGGCGCAGCAGAGGCCGCGCGATAAAGGCGGGCAGGATCAGGGACTGCAACTGCTCAAGCCCCCGCACCAGATGCATGGCGACGGTCAGGTCTCCCTCCACAAGCAGCCTGTTTTCGCCAAATGCCTGATTGACCCCGAGCCGAAAACTCAGGGCGCGAAAGGCGATATTGGGGTGCTTGAAGCGTACCCGCAGCGGATGGATGGTGGCATGGGGGGCGACAGGCGCACCGGGATACCAGCGACCACCCTGCTTGTGCATGTTCATGGCGTAGCCGATGCCGCCCACTTCGAGGCGAATAGCCAGCCCGTCCGGCAACGGCGCCAATTCGCGGCTTACCGCCTCATCGGTGCGGGCGGCGCGGCAGAGGGTGCGACCCACCACCCAGAGCAGAGTGGTGATCCAGAGGCGGCGGCCAAGGGCTGCCGCAGGTTCAAACATCCGTGTTTGCATGAGGATTGGCTCCTGAGATGGCTGACCAGAAGAGAGCGAACGCACTGGCTTGCCAGTAGTCGTCCTGTCCCAGCTCCGGTTGATCGACAAACAGTGATGCGCAGGCGAGGAACTGGCCCTGACACACCTCCAGCAACAGTGGCGCGGGGGCCTGCATCAGCTCGCCGCTGGCCTGCCCCTTTGCCAGCAGGGCAGGCAGAAAGCGCAGGGCATCGTTCAGGATCTGGCTGCGGGCCGGTCTGGCCAGCAACGGAGAGTGAAAGAAGCCGAGCACGAATTTGAGCTCATTGGGATGCGCCAGCATCCATCTCATCGCCAGCTGCCAGTAGTGGCGGGTCTGGTCGTACAGCGGCAGGGTGGGATCTGCTTCATGGATGGCGCCCCCCATCCGGGTTTTCACATCCTGATAGAGGGCGAGGATCAGCGCCTCCTTGCTCGGAAAGTGGTGGAACAGAGTGCCGTTGGCCACCCCGGCCGCCTTGGCGATTCGGGCGGTGGCAGCCCCCTGCAGGCCATCCTCGGCGCAGAGGGCGAGGGCAGCATCCAGAATTTGGCGGCGCTTGTCGGTCATGGTTTGTGGCTGCGGGATAGCCTGCTTCATTGTCATCTCCATCAGCGCAGGAAGAAGGCCATCATCAGCTTCTGGATCCAGCTGTGGTAGGGCGGATGGATCAGGGAGCCGGTGGTGAACTTGCCGCGGGTCAGCACGGTTTTCGCCTTGGAGAAGGTGAGGAACCCCTCGTGGCCGTGGTAGTGGCCCATGCCGGAGGCGCCGATGCCGCCAAACGGTACATCGTCGGCCGCCACCTGAAACAGGCTCTCGTTGATGGCCATGCCGCCGGAGTGGGTCTCCCGGGTCACTCGCGCCTGCAGCTCGGGGTCGAAGCTCATCAGATAGAGGGCCAGCGGGCGGGGACGTTCGGCGATATAGGAGAGCGCCTCCTCCAGGGTGTCATAGGGGATAAGCGGCAGCAGCGGCCCGAAGATCTCCTGCTGCATCACCTGACACTGACTTGGTACCCCGGTCAGCAGGTGGGGCACCAGCAGGCGACGCTGATCATCGCGGGCCGGGCTGCCACAGGGGTGGAGCTGGGCTCCCGCCTGTTCGGCTTCATCCAGCCAGCTGACGAGGCGCTGATACTGGCGGTCGTTGATGATGGCGCCGTAGTCCGCACTGTTGAGCCCCTGCGGGTAGAGCTTGCTGAAGTGGCGGCGATAGACGGCGATAAAGTTATCCACCTCGCTGCGGGGCAGCAGCACATAGTCGGGGGCGACGCAGATCTGTCCGGCGTTGAGGCTCTTGCCGAAGATCATCCGCTCGACCGCGGTGGCGACCGGCATGTCGGGGGCGATGAGACAGGGGCTCTTGCCACCCAGCTCAAGGGTGAGGGGGGTGAGCTGGGGCGCGGCGGCTGCCATCACCAGCTTGCCCACCATGGTGGAGCCGGTAAAGAGCAGGTGATCGAACGGCAGTGAGCTGAACGCCGCCGCCATCTGGGCATCTCCCTCGATGATGGCGATCTCGTTTTCGTCAAATACGCTGGTGAGCATGGTGCGCAGCACGGCATTGGTATGGGGGGTGAACTCGGAGAGTTTCAGCATCGCCCGGTTGCCCGCCGCGATGGCGGTGATGAGGGGGCCGAGGCTCAGCATCACCGGAAAGTTCCACGGCACGATAATGCCGACCACCCCGAGTGGCTGGAAGTGCACCTCTACTTTGGCGGGTGCCAGCAGCAGGCCGGTGTGGCGGCGGTGGGGCTGCATCCAGCGTTTGAGCCGCTTCTGGGTGTAGTTGATCTGCATGATGCAGGGCAGCACATCAGCGATCAGGCTGTCGTAGTGGCTGCGCTGGCCATAATCTGCCGCCAGCGCCTTGCACAGCTGCCCCTTGTGGGCGAGCAACGCCTGTTTGAGTTTGGTCAGCTGCGCCCGGCGCTCGGCCAGGGTTGGCATGGGGTGAGCCAGACTCGCCCGCTTGAGCCGCGCCAGCTGATCCGGCAGGGACAATTTGATGGCGAGGATATCCTCAGGAGTGTGTTGGAGCTGCGCCGCACCCATGTTGTTCTCCGCATGAAAAATGACCGACTGATTAGTCGGTCTAAATCTAGCTGTTTGTTACCGGAATGTAAAGCTGGCAAGCTGTCTGCCGTTCACCATGAGCCGGACGCAAGAGAGAACTGTGTGTCTCCCCACACTTTTGTGGTTTGCTCGTTGGTGACTTATCCAATAAGGGGTAGTTTTTGGCTATTAACCTACACGGAGAGAGCACTATGACCAGGGAACTGAACAGCTTGTTGGCCCGGCTTGAAGATGTGGTTGAGCGGATGCCGGATTGCTTCAACACCTACGAATTCGCCCAGAAGCTGGCACTGCAATATCAGCCGGAGTTCTTTGCCGCGGGCCACTCTCTGGCCGAGCACGAGGGCAAGGTACTGCGGGTGCTGCACCAGAAGATCGCCGAAGCGCTGGCAGGCAGCGAGATGGTGATTGAAGGGGCGCTGCTCCCCTGCGTCACCCCCTGGGGGGAGAAGGCGACCTCACCGCGCTGGCATCGCAAGCACTGAGGGGCGTAGTCAGGCAGATCGGTGCCAGATAGCAGATAATGAACAATGATAAAGAGCGCGGCGCTGGCAACAGGGCCGCGCCGTTCTTTGTGCAGATTGTCGCCAGCAGCGCCCCCGCTGCCGGGAGCAAAGGCCCGGTCTGTGATCCCATGCCGGGATACGAGACCGTCAGCCGGGTAGACTCTCCCTTTTGTCGCAGGGTTTGTCACCGTAGGAATTTCTCATGACCCATAAAATCATTCTGGATACCGATCCGGGTATCGACGATGCCATGGCCATCCTGTTTGCCGAGGCCCACCCCGCCATTGAGCTGCTTGCCATCACCACTGTTTTTGGTAACGCCACCATCGACAATGGCACCCGCAACGCCCTCTGGCTCAAGCAGAAGTACGGCATGAAAGCAGATGTGGCCAAAGGCACTGCCGCCCCGCTGCTGCGCGAGCCGGTCGGCCCTACCACCATAGTCCACGGCCCGAGCGGCTTTGGCGACATGGAGGCGGGGGAGGTGACTATCGCTCCGGATCCCCGCCCCGCCTGGCAATATATTGTCGAGGCGGTGAAAGCCGCGCCGGGGGAGATCACCCTCGTCACTATCGGCCCGCTCACCAATCTGGCGCTGGCGCTACAACAGGCGCCCGAGATTGTCTCGCTGGTGAAACAGGTGGTAGTGATGGGCGGCGCCTTTGGCGTCAACGGCCATCGCGGCAACGTCACCCCCTATGCCGAGGCCAATATTCACGATGATCCCGATGCCGCCGACCGGGTCTTTACCGCCGACTGGCCTGTGGTGATCATCGGGCTGGATGTGACCCAGCAGAGCTTCTTCAGCAGCGTCTATCTGGATGAGCTCAGGGACAAGGCGGGGGAGCCGGGCCGCTTCCTGTGGGATGTCAGCCGCTTCTACCTGCGCTTCTACTCGGAGAAGCTGGGGCTCTCCGGTTGCCACGTTCACGACCCGTCCGCCATCGCCTATGTGATTGATCCGACCCTCTTTACCCTGCGGGAGGGGCCGGTGCGGGTGATCACCAGCGGCCCGGCCATCGGCCACACCCTGCAAAAGTTCGATGGCAAACGCCACTCCCACGATGACTGGGCAGCCTATCGCCCGCAGCAGGTCGGGGTGGCGGTGCGCGATGAAGCCTTGCTGGCGCTCTATCGCGAGACGCTGGTGGGCTGGGGCAAGGACTGCTGAGCAAAGAGGCGCTATTGCGCTGACGCGGGGGCTGTGATCGGCGCCAAACAATCGGAGCGCACGGCCGCTTATACTGCCTTATATCAAGAGCTTGGGAGGGATGAAGATGGCCTGGATTTCCTTGATAGTGGCGATTGCGCTGATCTGGTGGTTGATGAAGCTGGGGCGTGGTGCCCTGTTCGAAATCCGCCTTGCCCCCGGCAAGGTGGTGGTCAAGCAGGGCAAGGTGTCACCCGCCTTTATTGAGCATGCCAAGCAGATCCTGCGCCACGACACGGTGCGCGGTCGCATTGTGGGGCAGCGTGATGGCGATGGCGTGAAGCTGATCTTCTCCCGCTCCATCCCCGAGCCGGTGGCCCAGCGTTTTCGTAATATCTTCCCCTATGGCGATTACCGCCAGCCAACGGCGCCACTGCCGGGGCCCAAATCCCGAAAGGGATAAGCACCGGAACCTGGTTCATCAATAGCAAACGGGCCTCCAGTGGAGGCCCGTTTTTATGGCACTTGGCCAAGAGAGAGCTGACAGCCCTTACTCCTTGCCGTTCAGCTCGCGCTGGGTCTTGACCGCCGCCGCCTTGACGGCGGTGCCTTCATTGCCCCAGGAGGCGCGCAGGGTGTTGACCAGCTCGGCGAGCCGCTCATCATCCATGGTCCAGCCATAGCCCGGCATGTGGTAACCCAGATGGCCGTGGGTGACCGGTGTTTCGGCACCGTGCAGCAACACGTTGATCAGGCTCGACGGATCGCTCGCCAGCACGGTGCGGTTGTTCACCAGCGAGGGGATGACGTGGTCATTGCCCTGGCCGTTGACCCCGTGACAGGTGGAGCAGTACATGGCGTAGTCCGCCTTGCCGCTGGCACTGGCGTAGGCGCGGGCCCCTTTCTCCGCCACCGGTTCATCTTTCAGATCGGTGAGATAGGTGGCGATGCTGGCCAGATCGGCGTCGCTGAAATACTGGCTGCTGTGAGTGATCACTTCCCCCATGGGGCCCGCGACCGCTTCATGCTGGCTGCGGCCGGTTTTCAGCAGATCGATCAGCGCCTGCTTGCTGTAACGGCTGCCGCGAATGTCGGGGGCATACCAGCCATCCAGCGCCGCCCCGCTCAGGTAGACGGGATCCGCCTCGGTCAGCGCTTTCTCCTGCATCCCCAATCCGCGTGGGGTGTGGCAGCTGCCGCAGTGACCGGCACCCTGCACCAGATAGGCGCCGCGGTTCCACTCTTCGCTCTTGCCTGCGACCGGGGTGAAGCGGCTGTCATCGTGATAGACCCAGTTCCAGCCCATCAGCGGCCAGCGCATGTTGAGCGGCCAGGGGATGTCGCTCTCCTTGTTGGCGATGGCCAGCGGCTGTACCTCCTTCATCAGATAGTGATAGAGATCTTCGAGATCCTTATCGCTCATCTTGGCGTAGGCGGTGTAGGGCATGGCCGGATAGAGGCGATGCCCGTCGCGGGCCACCCCTTCACGCATCACCTTGATGAACTCCGGCAGGCTGTAGTTGCCGATACCGTGGGTCTTGTCGGGGGTGATGTTGGTGGCAAATACGGTGCCGATGGGGGTCGGGAACCCTTTGCCGCCCGCCAGCGGCTTGCTGGTTTCGCTGGTGTGACAGGCAGCGCAATCGCCCAGCTTGGCCACGTATTCCCCCGCCGACATGGCGGGGGTTGCGTTGGCGGCAAGGGCGGGCAGGGCCAGCAGCAGGGCGCTGGCGGTCAGTGACAGGGCGCGGCTCATTGGGCACCTCCCTTGCTCATGGCTACCAGCTCGTTGACGGCGCGCCACGCTTCGTCGATGGCGGCGTGGGCGTAGGGGCTCCAGCCTGCATCCGAGTTGGCGATGGTGATGTTGCCGATCGGCTGGCGACCCAGTTCAATCCATTTTTCGCACTGCGCTTCGTCATCAAACAGGGTGTTGGTGACATAGGAGTAACCGTGAGACCAGCGGTTGACCGTGATGGCGAGGATGTCCTGCTCATGGTTGAAACCGGCGCTGCCGAGCATCCCCTGCAACTGTTCGCGGATCATCTGTTCATGCTGCTCGAACGGCATGCCGAGGATCATGGCGCGCCCCTTGCGGGACTGCTCGCGTGCCGAGAGGCCGCTGCCCGGCAGGGTCGGCACATAGACCATGTGCAGGCACATCGGCTGATCCGGGCTCTTGGGATGCTCGTAGCCACCCATGCTGACCGGATAGTCGAGCTTGACCCGGCTGTAAGGGGCCGCCGGGGAGTAGACCTCGTGTACCCCCAGCTTGACGAAGGCTTGCCAGTTCTTGATCACCACCTTGGTGTAGACCAGCGGCGCCTTGGCGTTCTGGCGCAGCGCCTCCTTCTGGGGCTCCGGCATCTCGGGCACCATGTAGGGGATCATCATGTTGTAGCCCGCCATGATCGACTGCTTGGCCCGTACCCGGTGCAGTTTCCCCTCCTTGATGTAGGTGACATCCACCGCCAGCTTGCCGTCGGCGAGGCGCACGTTTTTGGCCTGCAACGCCGTGCTGCCAAGTCGCAGTTGCACCTTGTGCTCAGGCAGGTCGAGCTTGCTGTAGTCAAACTTGGCCAGCACCACATCCTGCATGGTGTGACCCGGCGCCACCTGCGGAATGAGCTTGCGCACCATCAGGCGGGTGAGACCGGCGTTGCCATCGGGGAAGTGGAAGATGTAGGGATCGTCCAGCTCCGCCTGCTCCTCGGCATCCAGCGGCGTCAGATTGAGGCCGTCGAAACCCGGCAAGGCGCAGAGGCGCGCATCGGCGCAGGCGGTGGCGTCGATGCCGACCGCCTGGAAGTCGTTGGTGCGCTGCTGGAAGTAAGTGATCGCCCGCTCGCTGAGACCCACTTTATCGCGCAGGAAGGTGGTGTAGCTGTTGCGGGTCACCCACTCGTCCTGCTGCTCGCGGGTCATGCCGCTCAGGTAGTCGATCTTCGATTCGTGCAGGGCCAACAGGGCGGCCTTGTCGGCATCATCGAGGGGGAAGTCACCGATAAATTCTGCCAGCGGCCGGCCGTTCAGGCGATCGCGGGGGATGTCATCCGCCACGTTGTGACCCGGATCCCCGTTCACTATCTTGTTGACGCCAAAGTGTTTCTCGTCGAAATAGACGCCGCGGCTTAGCCCCAGATCCGGATAGAAGGTCTGCTGGAAACCGGCGGCCAGCTCGTCGATGTTGACCTCCAGCGCCTTGAGCAGACCGAGCGCCACCGGGCTGTAGACCGAACGCGGGGATTGCAGGGATTCACTGCCGCCGTAACCCAGACGCAGGCCATCGGGGGTGGTGAACTCGTTGCGCTTGGCGTGGCCGCCAAAGTCGTCATGGTTGTCGAGCAGCAGGATCTTCTTATCCGCGCCGAGCAGTTGCTGATAGAAGCAGGCAGCGGCCAGACCGCTGATGCCGGCGCCGACGATCACCAGATCGTACTCTCCCTCAAGGGGAATATTGGCGAAGTCATATTGCTTGCCGTCACGGGCGATGCTGTGGGCCGGTTCGAAGGAGCCCGGGTGGTTACCGCGTAGGCCGGTGAGGGCGGGCGGGTAGGCTAGGGTTTTATCCGCCAGCGTGCTGCCGCCTTCGGCAGCCTTGAGCAGATTGATGGGGGCGACGCCTGCCGCAATGGTGATGGCAACGCCGTTGAGAAAATCTCTGCGTGTAATACTCATGGCAATACCTGTTGTATGAAAAATGGAAAAGTACAGAGTGGGGTAGCTGGCCAGCAGCAAGAGGACGCAACCTACCGCCATATTTTTATGGCGTCTATATGGGTTGATAATAACTTATTAAACAGATTGATCAAACGAGTATGGAGTGACATATCTGTTTGGGTTCGAATTGTTAAAAAACAATCCAGCTAAAAAATATCGTGCTGTGTTCTGTTCGTCGCGTTTAATTACGTAAATGATGATGAGTTCAAATTGTCGCAGATCATCAAAGTCGACAGGTGTTTATTATTCATGCTGGAGGATTAATTTTTCGTCATATATACCCATATGCTATGTAAGGTTAGTTGGCGAGATAATGCTCCCTGTCCAATTATAAATTGAGAAGAGAGTGTCATTGATTAATTATGGGAAAAGGCGCCATTAATAGTGATACGGATGCAAAATTAACATTTTTCACATGCTGAGGCCAAGTTTGGCACAATCTTAAGATTAATTTTCCATGTTGTTTACATGTTCCGGTTCTGATCACAATGTTGCCCGTTTTTACAACTTTAGCCTTGCGACCATAAGGACACTGCATGAGACCTTTTGAATTAAAGAGGGGCTTGGGTGCTTTGCTGTTGATCGCATCGGCCAGCTTGCTGACCGGCTGCGACATGGCCTTGATGAATCCTAAAGGGCAGATTGGTCTGGAACAGAAATCACTGATATTAACCGCCTTGGGGCTGATGTTAATTGTGGTGATCCCTGTGATTATTATGGCGGTGGTCTTTGCTCGTAAATACCGGGCATCAAATACCAATGCCAAATATACTCCGGATTGGTCTCACTCCAATAAAATTGAGGCGGTTGTCTGGACCGTACCAGTTATTATCATCGTCATTCTGGCAACCATTACCTGGAAAACTTCCCACGAACTGGATCCCTACAAGCCGCTGGAGTCTACGGTGAAGCCGATCCAGATTGATGTTATTTCCCTCGACTGGAAATGGCTGTTTGTCTACCCAGAATTAGGGATTGCCTCGGTCAATGAATTAGCATTCCCGGTCAATACCCCCGTCAATTTCCGGGTGACTTCAGACACTGTCATGAACTCCTTCTTCATTCCCAAGCTGGGCGGGCAAATTTATGCCATGGCAGGTATGCAGACCAAGTTGCATCTCATTGCCAATGAAGCAGGCGCGTATGACGGTATCTCCAGCAGTTATAGCGGAGCCGGTTTCTCGGGCATGAAGTTCAAGGCGATTGCTACGCAGGATCAGGCCGGTTTTGATACCTGGGTTGCCAAAGTCAAGGACTCTCCCAAGATGCTGACCACCATGGATGAGTTCAATGCGCTGGCCAAGAAGAGCGAAAACCACCCGGTAGAGTATTTCTCAAGTGCCGATCCGGCCCTTTTCGTCAAGCTGATCAACAAGTTTATGGGTTACATGGGGCATGGCGAGCACAAGGGGATGACCCATAAAGCCCCCTCAGAGCATGGCGCCGCCATGAATCACGATGACATGGCACATATGCAGATGGACCATGCCGCTATGGCGCATGACGGGCAGAAGGAGCATGCCGGACATATGAACGCGCCGTTGGATAACAAGGCTGTGCAAGCAGGATCCGAGGAATAACCGATGTTTGGAAAATTAACACTCGATGCCATTCCGTTCCATGAACCCATCATCATGGTGACGGTAGCCGGTATCATTTTGGGGGGGCTGGCCGTTGCCGGCCTGATCACCTATTTCGGCAAGTGGCAATATCTGTGGAAAGAGTGGCTTACCTCGGTCGACCACAAGCGTCTTGGGGTCATGTATCTGATCCTGGGTATGGTCATGATGCTGCGCGGCTTCGCCGACGCTGTGATGATGCGTACCCAGCAGGTGATGGCTTCGGCTGGTGGTGACGGCATTTTACCGCCGCATCACTACGACCAGATCTTCACCGCCCACGGGGTCATCATGATCTTCTTCGTGGCCATGCCACTGGTGATCGGTCTGATGAATATCGTCGTGCCGCTGCAGATCGGTGCCCGTGATGTGGCTTTTCCCTTCCTCAACAACATCAGCTTCTGGTTCACCGCCGCTGCCGTGGTGTTGATCAACATCTCCCTCGGGGTCGGTGAATTCGCCCAGACCGGCTGGCTGGCCTATCCGCCCCTCTCTGGGCTGGAGTACAGCCCGGGGGTCGGGGTTGATTACTGGATCTGGAGTCTGCAGATATCGGGTCTGGGCACCTTGCTGACTGGCGTCAACTTCTTCGCCACCATCATCAAGATGCGCGCTCCTGGCATGACCATGATGCGTCTGCCGGTGTTCACCTGGACGGCTTTGTGCTCCAACGTGCTGATCATCGCCTCCTTCCCGATCCTGACCGTTACCATCGCCCTGCTCACCGCAGACCGCTATCTGGGTACCCATTTCTTTACCAATGACATGGGTGGCAACATGATGATGTACATCAACCTGATCTGGGCCTGGGGCCACCCCGAGGTTTATATCCTGGTGTTGCCGGTATTCGGGATCTTCTCCGAAGTAGTGGCCACCTTCAGCAAGAAGCGGTTGTTCGGCTACACCTCGCTGGTATGGGCGACCATTGCCATTACCGTGCTCTCCTTCATTGTCTGGTTGCACCACTTCTTCACCATGGGCTCGGGCGCAAACGTGAATGCCTTCTTCGGCATTACCACCATGATCATCTCCATCCCGACCGGGGTGAAGATCTTCAACTGGTTGTTCACCATGTACCGTGGTCGCATCGAGTTCACCTCACCCATGCTGTGGACCGTCGGTTTCATCATCACCTTCACCATAGGTGGCATGACAGGGGTACTGCTCTCGGTGCCGGCGGCCAACTTCGTGTTGCACAACAGCCTGTTCCTCATCGCTCACTTCCATAACGTCATCATTGGTGCCGTGGTATTTGGCTGCTTTGCCGGTATCACCTACTGGTTCCCCAAGGCGTTCGGCTTCACCCTGAACGAAACCTGGGGCAAGCGTGCTTTCTGGTGCTGGATTATCGGCTTCTTTGTTGCCTTCATGCCGCTTTACGTACTGGGTTTCATGGGGATGACCCGTCGCATCAGCCAACAGCTGGATCCGGCCTTCCACCCCTGGCTGGTGGTAGCCGCCTGTGGTGCCGGCCTGATTGCCCTTGGTGTCTTGTGCCAGGTGATCCAGCTGGTGGTCAGCATCCGTGACCGCGAGCAGAACCGTGATGTGAGTGGTGACCCCTGGGGTGGCCGGACGCTGGAGTGGGCGACTTCTTCACCGCCGCCCTTCTACAACTTCGCCATCGAGCCGAAGATCACCGGTCTGGATGCCTTCTGGGATGCCAAGCAAAACGGTTCAGCCTATCAGCAGCCCAAGCAGTATGCGCCGATCCACATGCCCAAGAACACCGGGGCTGGGGTGATCATCGCGGGCTTCAGCGCCATCTTTGGCTTTGCCATGATCTGGCATATCTGGTGGATGGCGATCCTTGCCTTTGTCGCCATGATTGGCAGCTGGATCATCCATAGCTTCAACGATGACGTGGACTACTACGTCCAGGTTGACGAGATCACGCGCATCGAAGATCAGCATTTTGCCAACATCAACAAGGGGGCTTAGTGCTATGACCACTGGCGTTCCATATCACATCCACGTCTACGGTGCCCGGAGGGTATGGGCACCCGAAGGTCAGCATTTTGCCAACATTAACAAGGGGGCGTGACGCTATGGCGACCGACGTTCTACATCACACTCACGAGAGTGCCCATGATCATGGGCACCATGATGCCGGTGCCAACAAGGTGTTTGGTTTCTGGATCTACCTGATGAGTGACTGCATCCTGTTTGCATGTCTGTTTGCAACCTATGCGGTCCTGGTCAACGGCACTGCCGGCGGTCCGAGCGGCAAGGATATCTTCGAACTGCCGTTCGTATTTGCCGAAACCATGCTGCTGCTGTTGAGCTCCATCACCTTCGGTTTTGCCATGTTGGCGATGAACAAGAACCGGGTGTCTACCGTCAATGGCTGGTTGCTGGTGACCTTTGTGCTGGGTGCCGGTTTTATCGCGATGGAGATCTACGAGTTCCATCACCTGATCGCAGAAGGTTACGGCCCGGATCGCAGCGCCTTCCTCTCCGCCTTCTTCACCCTGGTCGGTACCCACGGTATCCACGTCACCAGCGGCCTTATCTGGATCATCGTGATGATGGTGCTGGTGGCCAAGAAGGGGCTGACCGATCGCAACCGCTCCCGCCTGATGTGCCTGAGCCTGTTCTGGCACTTCCTCGACGTGGTGTGGATCTGCGTCTTTACCGTGGTCTATCTGATGGGGGCAATGTAAATGAGTCATTCCGTTGATAATCACGGCGCCAGCCACGGCAGCGCCAAGAGCTACCTGATCGGCTTCGTGCTGTCACTGATCCTGACTGCCGTACCGTTCTGGATGGTGATAGACGGCTCCGCCTCCCACACCACCGTGCTGGCCACCGTGGTTGGCATGGCGGTGGTGCAGATCTTTGTCCATCTGGTCTACTTCCTGCACATGAACACCTCGTCCGAGGAGCGCTGGAACCTGGTGGCACTGGTCTTTACCGTGCTCATCATTGCCATCGTGGTCGTGGGTTCCCTGTGGATCATGTACAACCTCAACATCAACATGATGGTCCACTGAGCAGGCTGGCAATGATGAAGCAATACCTGCAAGTGACCAAGCCGGGCATCATCTTCGGCAACCTCATCTCGGTGATCGGGGGATTTCTGCTGGCTTCAAAAGGAAGCCTGGACCTGCCCCTGTTCATTCTGACCATGGTGGGTGTTTCGCTGGTGGTGGCCTCCGGTTGCGTGTTCAACAACTACATCGACCGGGACATCGACTGCATCATGGAGCGCACCAAGAACCGTGCTCTGGTGAAGGGGCTGATCGCCCCCGGCGTATCGCTCTGGTACGCCACCGCGCTTGGCATGGCGGGCATTGCACTGCTCTATTGGGCGGCCAATCCGTTGGCCGCTCTGCTGGCGGTGCTGGGCTTCATTGTCTATGTGGGGGTCTACAGCCTCTACATGAAGCGTCACTCGGTCTACGGCACCCTGGTGGGCAGCCTCTCCGGCGCCGCGCCGCCGGTCATCGGCTACTGTGCGGTGAGCGGTCAGTTCGACTCGGGGGCCTTGATCCTGCTGGCGATCTTCAGCCTGTGGCAGATGCCGCACTCCTATGCGATCGCCATTTTCCGCTTCAAGGATTATCAGGCGGCCAACATTCCGGTGTTGCCGGTGGTGAAGGGAATTTCGGTGGCCAAGCACCACATTACCCTCTACATCCTGGCCTTTATGGTGCCGACCCTGATGCTGTTCCTCGGCGGTTACGCCGGCTACAAGTATCTGGTGGTGGCCACTGCGGTGAGTGTCTGGTGGCTGGGGATGGCGCTGTCGGGTTACAAACAGCTGGTTGATGATGCTCTCTGGGCGCGCAAGCTGTTTATGTTTTCCATCGTCACCATTACCTGTCTGAGTGTCATGATGTCGGTAGACTTCCAGCCAGAGGCCGAGCCTGTGGCGCTGGTGAGCATGTTGCTCCGATAGTGTGCGTTGCTTCCGATTGCATGAGATCCAGAGCCGGGAACCTCCCCGGCTCTGTTATTATGGGGCCGCCCATCGGGTACTTTTCCCCTCTGTCGGGTGTGGCATGGCGCGTGTCGGCCACCCCTTGAGTCTTCCTTTTCCCTGACCTATCGAGGCCATCATGAATGATTTCACCATGACGAGGGGCGAGCGCCGTGCCACCTGGGCGCTCGGCTCCGTCTTCTCGTTGCGCATGCTCGGCATGTTTATGGTGCTGCCGGTGCTGACCACCTACGGCATGTCGCTGGCGGGGGCCTCCGAGGCGCTCATCGGCCTGGCCATCGGCATCTACGGCATGACCCAGGCGCTGTTCCAGATCCCGTTCGGTCTGCTCTCCGACAAGGTGGGCCGCAAGCCCCTCATCGTCGGCGGCCTGCTGATGTTTGCCCTCGGCAGCGTGATCGCGGCGCTGACCCACTCCATCTGGGGCGTCATCGCCGGCCGCGCCCTGCAGGGCAGCGGCGCCATCTCGGCCGCCGTGATGGCGCTCTTGTCGGATCTCACCCGCGAGCAGAACCGCACCAAGGCGATGGCCTTCATCGGGGTGAGCTTTGGCATCACCTTCGCCATCGCCATGGTGACCGGCCCCCTCATCACTCATGCGCTGGGACTCTCCGGCCTGTTCTGGCTCATCGCCCTGCTGGCGCTGGGGGGCATTGCCGTCACCCTCTGGCTGGTGCCGACACCGACAACTCATCTGCTCAATCGCGAGTCCGGCATGGTCAGGGGCGGGATGCGCACTGTGCTGACCAATCCGCGCCTGCTCAAACTCAATCTCGGCATTTTGTGCGTGCATACCCTGTTGATGTCGAGCTTCGTGGCGTTGCCGCCGCTGCTGGAGCAAGCGGGTCTGCCTCGGGACAGCCAGTGGCAGGCTTATCTGGTCACCATGCTGATTGCCTTCGTCAGCGTTGTACCCTTCATCATCTATGCCGAGACGCGCAGAAAGATGAAGTTGGTGTTCCAGATCTGCGTGCTGGTGATGCTCAGCGCCGAAGTGGTGCTGTGGCAGGCTGGCCTGCAGCTGTGGGGCCTGCTCGCCGGCCTGCAGCTCTTCTTCATCGGCTTCAACGTGATGGAGGCGTTGCTGCCATCCCTGATCAGCAAGGAGTCGCCACCGGGTTACAAGGGTACGGCCATGGGGATCTACTCCACCAGCCAGTTTATCGGAGTGGCTATCGGTGGCAGCCTGGGGGGCCTGCTCTACAGTCTGGGTGGTGGCGCCCTGGTGTTTGGCGGCTGCTCTGCGCTGGCCCTTGTCTGGCTCGGGGTCAGCCTTACCATGCAGGAGCCCCCCTATGTGAGCAGTCTGCGCATCCTGTTACCGGAAGGGGTGGAGGCGAGCCCTGCACTGGAGCAGAAACTCCGAGCCTGCGACGGGGTGAACGATGTACTGCTGGCACGGAAGGAACGTTCGCTCTATGTGAAGGTGGACAGCAAGCGGGTCAGTCGCCAGGATCTGGAGCTGCTGGTGATCGACGCCGGACACTGATCGCGCTAAGCTCGGTTCGGATCTGCAACTACTTGTTTTTGAAAACAGTCTGGAGGCGCAATGAACTGGTATATCTCGGTCCTCAAGCAATATGCGGTATTTAGCGGGCGGGCCCGTCGCACCGAATACTGGATGTTCGTGCTGTGCAACGTCATCGTCATGTTGCTGCTCGGCATGGTGGACAAGCTGATCGGCGGCGATAAGGAGCTGGTAAGCTCGATCTATTCGCTGGCGGTGCTGCTGCCATCTCTGGCGGTGGCGGCCCGTCGTCTGCACGATACCGACCGCAGCGCTTGGTGGCTGCTGCTCGGGCTCATCCCCATTATCGGCACCCTGGTGCTTATCTACTTTATGGTTTGCAATGGCCAGCAGGGGCCAAACCGCTTCGGTGACGATCCCAAAGCGGCCCCCTCACAGGGCTTTATCGTCAGCTAACGGGCGAGGCTTGGCCAATCATCGGTCTGTCTAGTCCTGAAATAGGTTTACACATTTTCAACTAGCATTTTTCTACTCAGAACCCTCTATGTACCGCATCGGGG